>JANZZB010000151.1 GCA_026419635.1 Clostridiales bacterium
AGACAGACGTCAAGTATTGAACTGCCAGCCGGCGACGTGTAATATTCGAACCATGTCGCGCTTAAATAAATATATCTACGCCGCCATCGTTTTGCTTGCGCGCGTTTTTCTCGCCGCCGCGGAATTCGCGGCTGTAATTCCTGCAACGACTTCTATTTCCGTGTCAACTTGAAGTTCATCACAAACCTCTATCATTAAAGAAGCCATCCCGTATATACCGGCGTCGCCGCTTGAAACCATTGCTACGTTTTTGCCTTCCTTTGCAGCTTGTACCGCTTTTTTACATCTGTCCACTTCCTGCATCATAGGGGTCTGCAATATTTCTTTGCCTTGAGTTAAATCTTTTATCAAGTCAATATAAACTGTGTATCCGGCTATTACATCGCATTTTTGAAGAGCTTCCACTGCTTTTGGCGTAATCTGCCCGAATTCTCCCGGGCCTATGCCAACAATATAGATCAAATTTATTACCTCCGAGCTAATACAATGTTCGCTATGTTTTGAATCGTCTCAACCGACGTTGATTCCTTTAAAGAATAAAAAATCATATTTAATGTTTTAACGATTGCGCTTTGGAGCTTCTCTTCCTCACAGAGCTCCGGATCGATGTCCGATATGATCTTCCCGATTGCGTATTTTTTGATTTCTTCTATATCCATATGACAGCTTTGTATAGCTGCCCATTCATGAAATTTCTTTATCTGCTCATCAATGATTGTTTTCATTGTTGCTATTTCGTTAGAGTTGTCCATGAGCGCCGTTTTGCCAATCGTATCGACATCGTAATATATAATATCCTGCAAGCTCTGCACCTCAGGGTCAATATCTCTCGGCAATGCCAAATCAATAATGTACTTTGGTCTTTTTTCACTTTTTTCTATCATTTCAAAGGTAATCGTATGATGCGGGCTTGTTGTAGCGCTGATTATAATATCAACCGTTTCAATCAGCTTTTGTCTTTCGGCATAATCTATCGTCTTGCATCCATAGGGTACAATTGTTTTGGAGTGCTTATATGTTCTTAAAGTCATGTATACTTCGCAGCCTAAAGACACCAATTCCGAGCATACATTTCTGCCTACTTCTCCGTTTCCAATGACTAAAGCTCTGCATTTGGGATTATGCTTTATAAACTCACTCACAATATCGGCTGCCTGCTTTGCAACGGATGGTGATAGTGTTCGGAGAACAACATTTGTTTTTACTTTTTTCGCACTCGTTATGGCATATCTGAACAAGGTATTCAATGTCGCATCGCTTGAACCCACTTCGTTTGCGATTTGAATCGAATCTTTTACCTGCGACACAATTTGGTCGTCGCCGAAAATCATCGAATGAATACCGCAGGTTAGCTCAAACAGATACATTGCGGCATCATGATTGGCCTTTATATATAAATGAGGACTAAAATCTTCACCCTCGACGTTTGAAGCTTCACAAAAAATGCGCGTTATTTCAGTGTCGTTTATTTCCGACTCTGAAGATAGATAAAGCTCCGTACGGTTGCAAGTCGATATCATTACAGCACCGGAGATATCACAATATGTTTTTATATATTCCAGCAGTTTTTTTATTTTAACAGGCGTAAAACTGACTTTTTCACGCAGCTCAATTCCCGCCGTTCGGTAGTTTACGCCGATCATATAAATATTCAAAAACTGCACCTCCATTTCTTTTCAGCAATTGCAATCGTCATATTTTCGCCGATTGTTTTTTTAAGCATCAATTCTCCGCTGTCGCTTGCTAAAAATGCCGCCCGTTCACAAACATTATCAACGCCGACCGTTCTTTTGACAAATTCAGAAGCGGTAAAATTTCCGTTTATATTGTTCAACTCTTCACTGGTATACGTTAATAAACGGTATTTATATTTTTCACATAAAGCTACGATTGCTGTTTCATTGGCTTTTATATCTATTGTAGCAATAAAACAGATTAAAAACGTTGGTATATTCAGGCGACTTAAAGAACCCAGCACAAAATCCTCTAGTGCTTTCGTATCAATATTTTTTCGGCAGCCTAAACCGATAACAAATTTTTTCGGTCTTAAATTTAATGTTTTTGCAAAAGGTTTCTTGTTAACGTCATCTGAAACATATATCCCCGACTCCGCTTTTTCGTTATGAAATATATCAGGCAGTTCGCCACAAACAGGATAATCACATACAAAACCGATCTTTTCTCCTTTTAAGACTGATGACGAGATATATTTTATATTTTCGATATTTTCAATATGCAAATCATGTTCCTTAGCCCAAATATCCACGGAAAAAACATGATTGATATCGGTTGCAGTCGTAATAACCGCCCTGCTGTCTAATGCTTCAGCAATTTGTTGAGTGATTTTGTTCGCTCCACCAAGATGTCCCGATAAAATAGGAATGACGTTTTCACCATTTTCATCTATAACAATGACTGCGGGATCCTTATCTTTGCTTTCAATGAACGGAGCGATGGTGCGAACCGCGATTCCTGCTGCCCCGACAAAAATAAGTACGTCACTATTATAGAAAGCATTTTTTGTCAAAGTGAGAAGGCTGTCGCCAAATGGCAGCAATCCTTCGCTCTCATACTTAGAATAAGAGAAAACATCGTACTCTAAGCCTTTAAGCAAATTTTGGATTTTTTGACACAACGCCGCACCTTTTAAGGTAAAACAAAACAAAACCGCTTTCACTTATCATTTCGCCTTTCGAAATTCATGAGAAAATGTCTTGTCATATAACTTTGAACGCTCATAATCGCCCGATAAAAAGTCACCGATCAGAATCAGCGCAGTTTTTGTAATGTTGTTTTCCTTCGCACTTTTTGCAAGATTGCCTACTGTAGTTTTAATAACCTTCTGATCCGGCCACGTTGCTTTATAAACAATGGCAGCGGGGGTTTCGGCACGATACCCGCCTTCTATCAATTTGCCGCTTAGTTGCTCCACAAGAGACGAAGTTAAGAATAACACCATGGATGCTTTATGAGTTGCAAGCTTTGCTATTTCTTCGTCGGGCGGTACCGGAGTTCTTCCTTCCATCCTTGATAAAATGACCGTCTGGCTGATGTCAGGCAACGTATATTCTGCGTTTAGCGCTGCCGCTGCTCCGCAAAAAGAGCTTACTCCGGGAACCACCGAATATTTGATCCCATGCTCGTCCAAAAGATCCATCTGCTCTCTTATAGCACCGTAAATGCTTGGGTCCCCTGTATGAAGCCGTACCATGATTTTATCTGGTGTATTTTCACAAACAAAAACATCTACTACTTCTTCCAGTGTCATTCCTGCACTGTTAAAGATCTTGCAGTCTTTTTTAGCATACTGAAGAAGTTCCGGATTAACGAGAGACCCGGCATATATAATTACATCGGCTTTTTGCAGGAGAGTGGCACCTTTTACTGTAATCAAATCAACTGCTCCCGGGCCTGCACCAATAAAATAAACCATATCTATTCACCTTTTACAATGATGATTGAAAAATAGCTGCTACATTCTTCAAGATCATTCATATCCTCATATATTTTTTCGTTTTCCATAAAACAACACTCCACCATCTTGGAACGGTCAATCAGCCCGAGTTGTTTTAGTTTTTCTTTTACTTCGAGCACGCTTTTACCGCTTTTCATTAAAACTTTCGTTCCTTTTAAGTGTAAAAGCTCATCCGTACCGTCGTATGATGCCGGAATAATATGCAGCGCATCTTTGCCGTCGCATAACGAAATGTTTAATCTTGCTGCCGCCGCGCAAAAAGACGGAATTCCATTAATTATTTTTGCCGGGTACCCTTTTTCAAGTACCAACCTGTGCACATACATGTATGTAGAATAAATGGTCGGGTCACCAAGCGTAACAAAAGCCAGATTTAGTCCCTTGTTAAGCTCGGCACAGATGATTTCAGCACAGTTAAGG
>JANZZB010000152.1 GCA_026419635.1 Clostridiales bacterium
AAGAGACAGCTATAGTAGAGGCGTTTGCCATTTTCTCACGGGCTTCCGGATCGTTGGGACCGTTCGTATATGCTCTGGGCAGATATTCAAAAATGGACTTAATAGCCTGTAGAGCAAGGCCGTTCGTATAATCGCTTGCCAGGATGGAGACATACGCTTCAAGTGCATGCGTCAGGGCGTCAATACCAGATGCAGAGGTGAGACCTTTCGGCATATTCATCATCAGATCGGAATCAACAATAGCCATGTTCGGCATTAAAGCATAATCTGCAAGCGGGTATTTGATTCCGGTCTTTTCATCGGTGATAACAGCGAAAGGTGTAACTTCAGAACCGGTTCCGGCAGATGTTGGAATTGCAATAAAGGTTGCCTTTTCACCCATTTGCGGGAAGGTATAGACTCTCTTACGGATATCCATAAACCGCATTGCAAGATCTTCAAAATCTACCTCAGGATGTTCATACATAACCCACATGATTTTTGCGGCATCCATCGGAGATCCGCCGCCAACTGCGATGATTGTGTCTGGTTTAAATTCTCTCATGGCAGCTGTTCCAGCTATCGCTGTTGCAAGAGTCGGGTCAGGAGCAACGTCGAAGAATGTGTAGTGCTTTATTCCCATATCGTCTAAAAGGTCCGTGACCGGTTTTGTATATCCGAGATCGTAAAGAACTCTGTCAGTTACAATGAAGGCACGCTTTTTATCCATGACTTCTTTGAGTTCTTTTAATGCTACGCCAAGGGAGCCTTTTTTGAAGTAAACCTTCTGAGGAGTACGGAACCAAAGCATATTTTCTCTTCTTTCAGCAACCGTTTTGATGTTAAGCAGGTGTTTTGCACCGATGTTTTCCGATACGGAGTTTCCGCCCCAGGTACCGCATCCCAGGGTTAAAGAAGGCGCGAGCTTAAAGTTATACAGGTCGCCGATTCCGCCCTGAGATGTCGGCGTATTGATCAATGTTCTGCCGGTTTTCATTGCGGTTGTAAATTTATCGAGTTTCTCTTTTTGTGCCACTGTATCAATATATAAGCAAGACGTGTGTCCGAATCCGCCGTCTTCAACCAGTTTTACCGCTTTGTCAACAGCCTCGTCGAAGGTCTTGACACGATACATAGCGAGTACAGGAGAAAGTTTTTCATGTGCAAACGGTTCGGAAGGATCCACTGATGTGACTTCTCCAATGAGTACCTTTACATTTTCGGGAACATCAAAGCCGGCTAATTTTGCAATGTCATGAGCGCTTTGCCCAACGATTTTTGCATTGATCGCACCGTTTACCAGGATGACTTCACGAATCTTTTGAATTTCGGTTTCGTTAAGCATATAAGCGCCGCGATTAACGAATTCTTTTTTAACTTCGTCGTAGATTTTATCAAGGATTACTACCGATTGCTCCGATGCGCAAATCATTCCGTTATCGAAGGTCTTCGACATCAAGATGGAGCTTACCGCCATTTTTATATCAGCCGATTCGTCAATAATTGCGGGAGTATTGCCGGGGCCGACGCCGATCGCAGGTTTGCCGGAGGAGTAAGCCGCTTTGACCATTCCGGGGCCGCCTGTTGCCAGAATCATGTCGGCACTTTGCATAACGGCGTTTGAAAGTTCGATAGAGGGTTCGTCGATCCAGCCAATGATGTTTTCCGGAGCGCCGGCTTTTACGGCTGCATCCAAAACAATTTTAGCTGCGGCGATTGTTGATTTTTTTGCTCTCGGGTGTGGTGAAAAAATGATGCCGTTTCTTGTTTTGAGTGCGAGCAGCGCTTTAAATATAGCGGTAGAAGTTGGATTTGTTGTCGGAACAATTGCTGCAATAACGCCGATCGGTTCCGCGATTTTTTTAATTCCGAAAGCCGGATCCTCTTCAATGATTCCGCAGGTTTTTTCGTTCTTATAATAATTGTAGATATATTCGGAAGCAAAATGATTTTTAATAACCTTGTCTTCTACGATTCCCATTCCGGTTTCTGCGTTTGCCATCTTTGCAAGCGGAATTCTTTGTCTGTTTGCGGCAAGGGCTGCAGCTTTAAAAATCTGATCAACCTGTTCTTGCGTAAAGGTTCCGTAAACCTTTTGTGCGTTCCGGATCTCCTGTATTCTTGTTTTCAGGGCATCTGCACTATTAACAATGAGTTCGCTCTTTTTCGCTTTTTTATCGTTTGTTTGTTCGTCTTGAACAAGGACTGCGAAAGCCAATGTATCTTTATCACCGGTATCAGCCTTTTTCATTGTAATTCCCCTCCTTAAATGTCTATGATTCCCATTCATCTGCGTTTGTTAAATTATTAACGTTAAACTATTAACAGTGTATCATGTATCTTCAAAATTGAACATATCAATTAGCTATAAATTTAACAATCAAACAGAACGAATATTTATTAATTTCGCACAGTGTATGAAAGCTATTTTATTTTTATGGGTTTACTGTTTATAATTTAGTGATATATTAAAATAATAAAATACAGGCCTATTAGGACCTGCATTTTTTAGCTTTGTTTTAATTTTAACAATAATGACCGCTTTACATAGATTTTACATTAGTTTTACATATCATTGCTTTTGTTAAAAGCATGGTAAAGATATGATAAGATCGGAAAACGAAAGGGGTATTGAAGATGAAAAAAATTTTATCTATGATTACTGTTTGCACATTAAGTCTTGTATTGTTTGCCGGGTGCTCCGGAAATCAAACAAAGAAAACGCAAGATCAACAGACACCTGCACAGGATACGCAAAAAAGCGCGACTCTTTCAGGTGCGATTAATCTCGGTGGTTCTACATCCGTTGAAAGCATTATTGTAGCCGCGGTTGATGAATTTACAGCACAAAATCCGGATGTGACCGGAAAGTATGACGCAACCGGGTCATCTGTTGGAATTAAAAACGCAATTGACGGCACATATCATTTAGGCTTTTCTTCAAGAGAACTTAAAACAGAAGAAACAGCTGCGGGACTTTCGCAAAAAACATTTGCACTTGATGGAATTGCAGTTGCACTTAACCCTGCTAACAAAGTAAAAGATTTAACTCTCGCACAACTGAAAGATATTTTCACAGGAAAAATTAAAAACTGGAAAGAAGTCGGAGGCGACGACGCGAAAATTGTAGTAGTATCGCGTGAAGCAGGAAGCGGTACAAGAGGCGCTTTTGAGGAATTGGTTAAATATAAGGATGAAGAGCTTTCAAAAGATGCAACCATTAAAGATGGAAACGGAAATGTTGCCACATATATTGCTGGAGAGAAAAACGCGATCGGTTATTTGTCCTTTGTAACACTTGACGAAAATAAAGGTAAAGTAATCGGAATCAAAGTAGAGGGCGTAGATCCGACAGTAGAAAATGTGCTGAATAAAAGCTATAAACTATCCCGTCCGTTTATAGTAACTTATAAAGACGCAAACTTAAACGATGCGGAAAAAGCCTTTGTAGATTTTCTGATGTCGGATGACGGTCAGGCACTCGTAGAGCAAAATGGTGCAATCAGCATTAAGAAATAAATGAAAATATCCGGCTGCCGCGCAAAACCGATTCACGTTATGCGCGGCAGCTATCATATAAGGCGGGTCTTGCATGAAACATACAAATCAGTCAAAAATGCAAAAAAATAAAATACAAATATTTCTGGATCAGTTTTTTCATATTGTCTTTATGTTATGCGCATTTACTTCTGTAATAATGGTCTTTGCAATTATGGTATTTATCTTTACTAAAGGGCTAAAACCATTTTGGCCGGGAAACGTAAACGGGACATATTCCATTTTTAATTTTCTTACAGGTACGGCATGGAAACCTTCGCAGAATATTTTCGGAATCGGATATATGATCCTCGCGTCAATCTATGCTACGATCGGGGCAATTCTTATAGGTGTTCCGATTGGGTTATTAACG
>JANZZB010000153.1 GCA_026419635.1 Clostridiales bacterium
GAAACCGGTAGCTTGTCGGGAATATGAATCGAAGGCTGAAAATGAATTTTATTATCTCGTATTTCATTTTCATATGAGGAAAGGATCATGTTGACGATTTCATTCTCACAGTATTTCCGCATGGCGGTTTGATCCGTTGACTCGATGATCTCACGGATGTAAGATTTCGCTTTATCGGTATCGTCATGTTCGATATATGAAGCAATGCTATTAAGAAAATGTCGCATATCGTGCCGCAGCAGAGCAATGGCATATTCGGAACGCTTTATTGCTTCGATTTCCTTTTCGGATTGAGCCCTATTCATTTCCATCAATTGATTGTGTCGTTCCGCTTCGCATTTTCCTTCATATTCCTTGAAATAAACAACACTGAAAATCAGATAGGCCACGCATAAAACAAAAGGCAAAAACTCAAGAACAGCCTCCGATCGGCTGGAGAGAAGATCGGTATAGACCCTGGCTATATAATCGAACAGATAATATGCGGCAGGCAAAATACCGAAAATCAAAACCGTCTTAAAAGGCTTGGTTAGAATAACTGCGATAGACGAGGCAAAATAACGCAGAATCAGAAATCCTAAAAAGACAGTAATCAATGACCGGGCACCATACGCGGCCCATAGCCTATCGGTAAGTACCAATACCAACATACTAAGCCATTTGCTTAACTGACAGCAAAGGTAAGCAGACATAACAGCGAATGTACTGGATAACACCTTGCGTTTATAGTACAGACAAAATAATAAGACGGACGGAAGGTGTGTGATGACCGGATACAACCATTCAGTAGCTTTATAACCGATAATTGAATAACAGGCAATTTGTAACGCATTTACACCGATACAAAAAGCTAATATAATGACTATATTTTTTTTGTGAAACGGTATGCTGAGAAACGCTGCTGATACGAACACGCCAAATAACAGCAACGTACTGTTATTCAACATCCCCAATAAAAATTGCAACAACGCGCTCCCTCCTCTTTCTATTTATTCCTGAAACATTACAGTAAAGTACGCGTCTTGAAATGCTTTTCCATATCCTCTGGCAATCGGGATGGTTCTCCCGGATTTCATGGTGATGTTCGCATTATCAAAGTGAGCGACATTGGGGATATACACAAGATAGCTGCGATGGCATTTGAAAAAGCCCGTGCTGTCTGACAGTTTCGTTTCAAATGTGTAAAGCTGCTGGATAACCTCAACGACTTTGCCCGACTTCAAGAAAAAGAATACTCGTTTATTCTGTGCTTCTATGTATTCAATGTCATGGAGATAAATTTTTTGATATCCGCCGACCGTTTTGAGGATCAGATTTTCAGGCTCCTGACGATTGATAACCGTGCAATCGTCCATCACTTCTTTCAGTTTTTCATATGCGACCGGCTTTAAGCAGTAATCGGTCGCCTTCACCGAATAGGATTGCAGGGCAAACTCCGGCGATGAAGTCAAAAAAACAATTTTAACTGTTTTATCCCTGTCTCGCAGCTCCTTCGCCGCTTCCAACCCATTTAAAAGTGGCATAACAATATCAAGGAAGATAATATCGTACCGGGAGGCGACGCTTTCCGTGATCAACGAATCGCCGTTGTCAAAGCAATCTATTTGAATCTGAGAGGATGTGGCGGCAGACCAGCTCTCAAGCATGCATTTTGTATCGGTAAGACACCGTTTCTCATCGTCGCATATGGCGATCCGCAGCATCCGCATCCATCCTTCTTTTATGATAATGATTAAAGGTAGTTTAACATAAAAATGTGACTTTTTCAATGCTGCCGACCTGCATTTCACACCTAAAAACCAGCATCTCGCGCAAAACCTGTCGAGTGAGGATTCAATTACATACGCGGTAGTTTCATTTGTATATTTTTGTCAGGTATAGCGAACAAAACACAACCGCATAAAAGTGCCTGTCAATGGCGCATCTCTGCATTTCACACCTTAAAAACGACATTTCACGACAACGGCGTTTTCACAGCGGTCGGTTATGATAAAATCAGACAAATGAAATTGAAGGAGGGGTACATATGAGTAAAACAGCAGCAATTCTAATCACGTTTTTCTTGGGAGGACTGGGAGTTCACCGCTTTATGAGCGGAAAAATAGGTACGGGCATTTTATGGCTGCTCACAGGCGGATGCTTTGGTATCGGCTGGATTGTGGACATGGTAAAGGTTTGTACCGGCAAATTTACCGACAGCCGCGGCAATGTTTGGGGCGCAAATTAAAAAGGAGAGAATAGCATGAAAAAAGCACTAAGCATTATATTAATGGCGGCACTTTCCCTGACTCTAATGTTCGGGATGACAGGCTGCGGCGAGGAAAAGGTCACCCTTGCCAGCCAAACGGTCAACGGGTTGTCGTTTAACGTTCCCAGTGACTTTGGCGAATTCGCTGAAAAGCAAAATGCCATGGTCGCCACAAGCAGTAATTCCACCGGCAGCATTTCCGTTTCTGTGGTAGGAGATGCCCAGGGAAGCACCCCGGCAGATTGGGATAAGGATTCCTACACCAAATCAGCTTTTCCAAATTGCACCGATGTAACATTTGTTGATTTTAAAACAGACGCATCTATAGCCGGTTCGCCTGCTGTATTTGCCCATTTAACAGGAAAAAATTCAAACGGCGCTGCGTTTGAATGCTATAGCTACATTATTTACATCAGTGGTGATGACGGTGCCAATACCTGTCAAAGCATTACCTTTACTTTTGGTAAGGATAACGACAGTTCTTTGAAATCGAACATAGATTCTATATTAAAAAGCATTGCCTTTGCATAAAATAATGCAATAAAAACAGAGCCGATTGTATCTCGTGATGCAATCGGCTTTGTCTTTTTTGTAGCTTTGATTTTTTCATATAACAATGTTGAATGCAACGTTTATATGAGATTGACCTGCATTTCACACCTTAAAAACGACATTTCACGCCAGCGGAATTTTTACTCGTCTTTTTTATTGTATAATAAACTGAAAAATTATGTTTGCGGCACACTATGAACTATGTCTGTGCCAGCTTTCGGAAAGGAGGTAGATTATGCGCCAAAAAAGGCTGTTTGCTATCAGCGCGGCATGTTATCTACTCTCCAGCGCAAGTGTTTTTCCGATGGGGCTGGGTGATATATCAGGCAAGAACGGCAGCGCCCCATTAGCCATCATTTCAGCGGTGATTTTCTGGCTGTCGCTTATAATTGCCATTGCCGCACAGCTTCTTCTGCGGCGGCTGCAAAAACCGTACAAGCGAAGGCTGCCTTTTTCTAAAATGGCGTTATCTCCGCCGACCGTTTTCTTTGAAGCCGGATTTTTGACTGCTTTGCTTGCAGTTATTGTTTTGTCGGTTCTGAATATAAACGGATTCGTGCTTTTTTTTCTTCTCTTTCTCATGCTGGCCTGCTCTGAACTGGCGGTTCTGACAATGGGGAAATTCCGAAATAAAGACGGGAAAACCGTTTTTAAAATTTATACTAGAAATTTTTATTTGAGGAGCGACATGAAATGAAGAAACATCATCAATTATTGAAAAAAGAGAAAGCGGAATACATAACGCTCTGCATTCTATATCCCTTTATGCTGCTGTTTGGGTTTTTAGGGAAAACCATGAAAATGTATGGTACACAGAAGCGGCAGATTACGGCAAGCGTTTTAAGCTTTGTTATGATTTTAACTATGCTGCCGATAGGGGCATTAACTGTGCTTGCCGTCAATACCAATTTAATTGTAAACCCCGGCGGAGAAATAAATTCTGGGGGTTTTGGTGAACTAAGCAACAACGGCTGGATGGAGGACACTTCCCCGGCATACGGATGTTCCTATACCTGTCTCTTATACACATCT
>JANZZB010000154.1 GCA_026419635.1 Clostridiales bacterium
GGACATGCGCCGCCGGAGGACACATTGGACAAAATCTTCAGATTTTGTCCGCACCTGGGGAAGTATCGAGGGGGAATTGGATTCCCTTATCTAAGGCTGTCGATTTTATCGACAGCCTTAGATAAGGGAAGATATCGCAAAGATATCTTCCCTTATAATTCATTATTTAATGATTGTGACGTCCTCGCCGAACCACTTTTTGGATATAGTTGCCATTGTGCCGTCAGCTGCCATCGCTTTAAGCTGTTTTCCAATTTCTGCCTTAAGGGCTTCTTCACCTTTTCTGAGTCCGACTGCATACTGTTCAGGAAGCAGTGCCTCGTCAACAACACGGAAGTTTTTGCCCTCCTTAGTAATCAAATAACGAGCCATGGTTGAATCCATTACAACCGCATCGGTCGAACCTTTGTCAAGATCCATTAAAGCAGTCAGATAATCTTTATATTCAACAGTATCTTTTAGGCTCTTCTTAAAGTTCGCATTATCGTCAATTGCCTGAGCACCGGATGAACCGCTTTGCACGCCCGCTTTTTTCCCGGACATATCAGCTAACGTTTTAATGGTAGAGTCTTTTTTTACAACAAGTGCAATCTGGTTGTTCATATATGCTTCTGTGAGAGTCATTTTTTGCTTGCGTTCGTCGCTGATGGAAAAGCCGTTCCAAATACAGTCAATATTCTTTGTACTCAGTTCCTGCTCTTTCGCATCCCAGTCAATCGGCTGGAATACGACTTCGACGCCCATACGTTTTCCGACTTCTTTTGCAAGATCTACGTCAAATCCGACGATTTCATTTGTCTTTTCGTCGCGGAATCCCATTGGAATAAAAGTTTCGTCAAGTCCAACGACGAATTTTCCGTTATCCTTTATGTACTGCAGGGAGTTATCGCTGTTTTGAGCGGGAGTTTGTGTCTGAGCGGGGGTCTTCTGATCTGCATTCTGCGTGTTTTTGGGCTTTGCTGCACATCCAAAAGCTGTTAAAGTCAATAATGCTAAAGCCAGCGTTAAAGATAGTATTTTTCGCATACTGCACACTCCTATAAATTGATAAATTTCAAACAATATATTATCACTTTATCAAAATAAATCAAGAATTCTTTATTATTTTAATATGAAAAAGTAAGAAAATCAGGTCCCAAGCAGGCCGTATTTTTCTTTGAGAAAAAGGATGTGAAGTACGGCGTCATTTAATCTTTCCAGTGGAAGTTCTCCGTTTTTAATAGCATCAAGAAGACCTTTTTGCATGATTTCCTGCGTTTTGGGATCCGAAGGCGCAATCAGCATATCGGCACCAGCCGTAACCGCAAGCACTGCAGCTTTTTCGGGAGAAAAATGTGAAGTGATCGCGGCCATATCCATGCTATCAGTTAAGATAAGACCATTATATCTATATTCATTTCGTAAAAGATCGGTTAAGATTTTTTTTGATAGACTGGCGGGAAGTCCGCTTTCATCAAGCGCGGGACAGGCTATATGACCTGCAAGGATTGCATCGATTTTCTGATCTACTGCTTGTTTAAAAGGGTAGAGCTCAATACTATCAAGCCGTTTGCGGTCAAAATTTAATATAGGAAGCTCTTTATGGGAATCAACGGAGGTATCACCATGTCCGGGAAAATGCTTTGCGCAAGCCGGCATGCCGCCGTCATTGGATCCTTTGGCAAATTGTAAAGCAAATTCCGCCACTTTTTTAGGATCATTAGAGTAGGCACGGTCGCCGATAACCGGATTGTTCTTATTGGTATCTACGTCAAACACGGGAGCTAGATTAAAATTGATCCCGAGTCTTAAAAGCTGTTTTGCTGTTACATAACCGGCGGTGTATGCATTTTTGGGGTCGCCTGTCATACCAATTTTTCGAGCTGATGGAAACACGGTTACCTGATCACGGATGCGCACTACCCGTCCGCCTTCCTGATCAATAGATATCAGGGCTTTCATACCAGTAAGCTTTTCTGATAAACTTTGAATTTCCATTGTCAACTGTTTAGCTGTTTTACTATCGGGTATATTGGCAGAAAAAAGGATTACATTAGATAAAAGATGATCAGAAAAATGTTTTTCTGTTTCATGAGTAATGGAAGTCCCTGAAAACGGAACCATTAAAAGCTGTCCTGCTTTTTGTTCAGTTGTCATAGAGGAGAGCATGATTTCCGCTTTGCTTTTTTGATGCGGGGTAATCGGCAGACCTGCATGGTCTTTAGATGGAGATCCTTGTGGGGCGGGTCTTGTTTTGGAAGTGCACGCACTAAAAATAATTAAAATACAAATAGGAATAAAAATGATTAGAAGTAACTTTCTTGTCAATGAATCTCCTTCGTTTCTAAATGCCTTTTAATAGGCAAAATAAATTGTCAAATCTATAAATAATATGGAAATTTTTCTATTTTTTTGATAAAATAGCTTATCATAGAACGTATAATATTTTAGCTTTATTATACAATTTGTATTAGTTTTTGTTAGGAGAGATTCCGCTATGCAGTTGTTACAAGAAAGAATCATAAAGGATGGAATCGTTAAGGATGGGGATATTCTGAAAGTGGACAGCTTTTTAAACCATCAAATCGACATCGATTTATATGATAAAATCGGAGCGGAATTTAAGCGCCTTTTTTTGGGAAAGAATATTAATAAAATACTGACGATCGAGGCGTCTGGTATTGGACTCGCCTGTGTTACGGCGCAGCATTTCCATGTACCAGTCGTTTTTGCTAAGAAAACTCTGTCAAAAAACTTGGATGGCGAAACATATTTAAGCTCAGTATATTCTTACACGCATCAAAAAAATTATGACGTTCAGGTAGAAAAGAAATTCCTGACGAAAGATGACAGAATTTTAATTATTGATGATTTTTTGGCTCGCGGAAAGGCGCTTTTGGGGCTGATTGATATTGTCGAACAATCGGGCGCTTCGCTTATAGGTGCTGGCATTGTTATAGAAAAAGGTTTTCAGGAAGGCGGGGCGATCATTCGTAATATGGGCGTTGACGTTAAATCACTTGCCATTATTGACAGCATGGAAAACGGCAAAATTGTATTTCGCAACTTATAACTGATAAAGCTGTTATTTATTTTGACATAAATGTGAGAAATTATTGGAGGTAGTAAAAATGAGTAAGAAATTTTTTGCGGTGTTGCTGTCTGTGGCGCTTTTTGCGGCGCTCTTTACCGGCTGCACTCCAAAAACAATTACGCCGGCGAAATCGGAGAATACTCAGACACCGACCGCCCAAACAAAAGGAATACCAAAGGACAAGATTAAGGTCGGCTTTGTCTATGTTGGGTCTGCAACTGACGGCGGATATTCACAGGCTCACGACAAAGGCCGACAGGAAGTCGAACAGAAACTTGGGGTAAAGACTCAGTATGTTGAAAATGTACCTGAGAACGCGGACTGCGAAAAGGCTATCCGCGACCTGATCGATCAGGGTTGCAACGTCATTTATGCCAATAGTTTTAACTACGGTGATTATGTCTTAAACGTTGCAAAGGATTATCCGAATGTTTATTTTGGACATGCAACCGGGCTGAAAACGGCAAAAAACGTTTCTATTTATATGGGTAGAATTGAAGAGCCCAGATATCTTTCCGGCATTGCGGCTGGTTTGAGAACAAAATCAAATAAAATTGGTTTCGTTGCGGCAATGCCGATTGCGGAAGTCGTAAGAGGCATCAACGCGTTTACGCTTGGCGTTCGCTCTGTCAATTCTAAAGCGACAGTTGAAGTGGTTTGGACCAATACATGGTATGACCCTTCTCAGGAAAAAGCCGCTGCAGTCGAACTGATTAACCGCGGCTGCGACGTAATTGCACAGCATTGTGACTCTACCGGACCGGAAATCGCCGCACAGGAAAAAGGCGTTTATGCCGTCGGTTATAAT
>JANZZB010000015.1 GCA_026419635.1 Clostridiales bacterium
GTAAAGAACAATCTGCGCGGTACCCGGAATCTTTGCACCTGCTGCCGGAATTTGATCGGTTACTTTGTCTCCGCTGCCGATCACACGCCATTTGAGATTTTTATCTCTCAGCATTTTTTCAGCTGCTGCTTTGCTTGATCCGATCAGTGTCGGTACATTAATATCTTGCGCCGCGAGTTCCGAAGCTGAATATCTTGGCTCTACGCCGAGGTAAGGCAAAACATCCGCCATAATTCGTTTTACAACCGGAGCCGCCGTGATACCGCCGGTCTTCTGATAAACCAGTACTGCAATTTCCGGATCGTCCGCCGGTGCAAACCCGATAAATGAAGCGATTCTTAAATCATTTCGCCCGGTCTGGCGTTCTTTCGCAATTTTTTCTGATGTACCGGTCTTTCCGGCGACACGGTAGCCCGCTACATACGCGTTTTTACCTGTACCTTCCGTAACAACCTTCTCCAGGATATCTCTTAATTGTTTGGACGTCTCCTGCGAAACGACTTGCCGGACTTCCTGGGGTTTGAATGTTTCTTTTACATTCCCGTTTTCATCGACAACTTCACTTACAACATACGGTTTCATCATTTTACCATTATTGGCGACGCCGCATACCGCGGTTATAAGCTGCATTGGAGTTAATGTAAAACCTTGGCCAAAAGCAGAAATAGCCAAATCGACAGAACCAAATCTGCTTTTCGGAAAAAATACGCCGCTGGATTCACCGGGCATGTCGATTCCCGTTTTTTCCATTATGCCAAACGCGGTTGCATATTTGTAAAAATTCTCCAACCCAACCCTGCCGCCGATATTTACAAAAGCAACGTTACAGGAGTTTTCGACTGCCTTTTCAAAGCTTTGCGATCCATGGCCCGATGTCTTCCAACATTTGATCGGTTTTCCCCATCCCGCAATTTTAACAGAGCCTTTACAGAAGAAGGAATCACTCAAAGAAACGACGCGTTCTTCAAGCGCCATCGCTGACGTCAGAATCTTAAAAGTAGAACCGGGTTCATAGCTGTCGGAAACCGCTTTGTTTCTCCATTGATCCTGAAGAGCAAGTCTTGTCGCCGATGCACGTTCCTTTGTATCCGAAATGGCGTCAATCGTTTTTTGAACTTCTGGATCATAAATCTTAAAAGGTTGATTTGGGTCGTAATCCGGTTTGGTGGCCATCGCAAGAATGGCGCCGGTTTTAACGTCCATGACAATCCCTGCGACTTTATTCGCGACTTTATTGTCAACCAACGCTGTTTCAAGATGCTTTTCCAAAAAATGCTGAACGACTTCGTCTATCGTTAAAACAACCCCATCGCCGTTTTTAGGCTGATTGTATTCTTCATATTCAAAAGACATTTCGCCGCCCTTTGGATTTTTAGCCGTTAAGACTCTACCAGGCGTTCCTTTAAGGGTACTGTCGTAAAGAGCCTCCATACCGTCGAGTCCGGTGCCGTCCGTGCCCACAAAACCCAGCACATTCGCCGCAAAATTTCCGAAGGGGTAATATCTTTTCGAATCTTCCGTAAGATAAATCCCTTTAACTTTATTTTCTTTTATGTATTTCCGAATGATATCTGTTTCTGTCTTCTCCACGCCGCGTTTGATAAACTCGTAAGAACTTTTTTTCAGCACTTTTTTCAAAACGGTATTATAATCGATTTTTAATACTTCTGAGAGTTCCTTGGCGATTTTTTCAGCTTCTGTTTTGTCTTTAATTTGAGAAGGCTCGACTGTCACCATCTCAGCCGTCGAGCTGATCGCAAGGGGTTTGAGATTTCGATCGAAAATCGTTCCGCGCTGCGGCATGATTACTTTATCCCAAGTCTGCTGAGAAACTGCTTTTTCCTGATAGAAATCATAATTTAATATCTGGATATAAAACAGCCTAGCCCCGATTATTACAAAAGAAATTACGCCGAGCAAACCCATCAGCACGGCTATTCTTGTCATCATTGAATTACTTGGTTTTTGTTCCACAGGGAGACCTCCAAACGGACGCTATGTTTATAGTAAAAAGAGGAGCAAGAAATCATTCATTTCCCACTCCTATCTCTCTCTTAATCTATATTTAACTTTTCAGTTTAAATATTCCATAACTACATTAAAACTTTTTACAAATCCAGAAAAGTAATTGGATACTCCTTCTTTTTCATTCTTGATGATTTTAATTTGATCCGGTTCTGACATTTCAATATACGAGTATTGTGATTTATCCGCTTTAACCATATGCAATTTGTTTTTTGCATATTCCTCAATATAATTTAAGTTATACATTTTTTCTTTTTGGGCGCGAAGACCGGTTTCTTCGTTTTTCAGCGTTTCAATCTGTTTCTCTAGTTTGACTTTTTGATCGGAAAGCATGGTTACCTGCATATAGTTGAACACAATTATACCAGAAACCAGAAGTACCATGAAATAAGAGGCCGCCATCGAAAAAGAGATGACGCTTTTTCTCTTTTTCCTGGTTCGGTTCAGTGGCTTTTCCGAAATTTCTGCCGCACGCCGCACCGATCTTCTGCTATCAAATCTTGCATAATCGTAAGCTACGCTTTCCCTTGTCGCCCTCTGCACCATCTTTCCTTCTCTCCTATACTTTTTCCGCCACTCGCAGTTTCGCGCTTCTGGAACGTGGATTTTGCTCCAGTTCCAGAACATTCGGCAGAATGGCTTTCCTGCTTACAAGCTTTAATTCCGGTTTAATTCCGCATACACAGACCGGAAAGTCCGGCGGGCAAATGCACCCTTTACTTTTCTGCGAAAATACCGTTTTTACAATTCTGTCTTCTAACGAGTGAAATGTAATGACCGCGATTCTTCCCTCAGGCTTCATCAAAGAAACCGCAGACGTAACCGCGCTCTTAACTTCTTCCAGTTCTGAATTTACGGCAATTCGAATTGCCTGAAAACTCCGCTTGGCAGGATGCTGTTTTTCGCGTTTTGCTGCTGCAGGCATAGCTGATTTAATTAATTCTGAAAGTTCAGTGGTTGTATTGATTGGCGTTACCGTTCTTTTATTCACGATCTCAGCAGCGATTCTCTTCGCATAGCGTTCTTCTCCGTATTCAAAGAGAATCCTCTTAAGTTCTTCCTCGGGCCACCCGTTTACAACGTCATATGCCGTGAGCGCCTGATTCCGATCCATTCTCATGTCGAGAGGTCCGTCGTTCATATAAGAAAAGCCTCGCCCCGGTTCGTCAAGCTGATAAGAGGAAACCCCTAAATCAAACAAAATTCCGTCTATCTGTGTGCAGCCTGCGGCTTCCAGTGCCGCATGTAAATTCCCAAAATTGCTTTTTATAAATGTGATGTTTCTGGAATAGTCTGAAAGCTTTAATTTAGCAGCAGCCAGCGCATCCGAATCGCGATCAATGCAGTAAAGTCTGCCCTTTTTTAATCTTTTTGCAATTTCCGCCGAATGTCCGGCACCACCTGTTGTGGCATCGACATATATTCCATCCGGCCTGATATTTAGATTTTCAATGCATTCACCCAGCATGACAGGGATATGTGAAAATTTCATATTAAAATCCGATTTCGTCCATGGCTTCCGCAATTTTTTCGGAGGTCATGACACTGTTGTAATCGTTCCAACGTTTCGTATCCCAAATTTCTGCTCTGGACGAAACACCTATTACTGTTACTTCTCTCGATAGTATCGCGTGTTCTCGAAGGTTTTGCGGAAGCAAGATTCTTCCCTGTGCATCAAGCTCGCACTCAACGGCACTTGAAAGGAAAAATCTTTGCAAATTTGCTTTTGAAAGAGGAAGCGCGCGGATTTTTTCCTCCAACACGTCCCAATCTTTTTTTGAGTACATAAACAGGCTGTTATCGAGTCCTTTTGTGACTATAAAATGTTCCCCAAGCTCTTCACGAAACTTTGCAGGCACAAAAAGGCGGCCCTTCGCATCAATCGTATGCTGGAACTCGCCTGTCACGAAAACCACCCTCCCGCCATTTTATGTACTTTCGATGTTTATTTGTGGTATTTCAAACCACATTTCCCCACCGGTATTTTAATTATAACATTCTTGGATAAAATTGCAATACCAAAATTTGAATTTTTTTTAATTAAAAACGCCACTTTTTTGACATTTTATGAGTAATCCGAAATATAAAACATATGTTCGGTATTTTGTTGTTTTGAAACAAATAAACGTTATTTTGAGTTGAACAATAAAAAAACACCGGGCTTTTCTGTTATTCCCGATGCTGCAAAACTTCATTCTTATTCTTTTTAATTTTTTACTCGAATATGCGATTTGCATTTGTGTTTAATTTAAATGGCATTCTTTGATTAAACAGATAAAAGATCAAGCCGCCTGTCGCGGCTTGATCTTTTATAAAAAACAATTATATTTAATCAATTTTTGATGCTTTTATAGCAGCGCTCTTAAACTCCTGCCTTGAACTGCGAATCTCTTCCAATGCTTTTGAAACTGCTTCCTCCGTACGTTTGAGCGAATCATCGCAATAATCATTCGCCGCTTTACGAAGCTCAACCGACCTCGTTCTCGCAGCGGTAATGATGTCATTTGCTTTCTTGCGAGCTTCCTGAACAATTTCACTTTCGCTGATCATCACGCGTGCCTGTTCCTCGGCTTGCCTTTTAATTGCTTCCGATTCCCTTTTTCCGGCCGATATAACATCGTTTCTTTTTTCAACAATATCGCGCGCCATTTTAAGGTCATTTGGCAAAACAGCTATAATTTCATCAAGGATATCCAGCACTTTTTCCTTTTCGACTACGCACTTATCCGCCCCCAGCGGGATCATCCATGCGTCCTGAATCGTCTGATATAGAGAATTGATGAGTTCTTCAATTCCGCCGGCCATTTTCCATCCTCCCAGTAAAGAGCTTCTCAGTTACATCCTTCACAATTTCCAAAGGTACAAATTCGGATAAGTCTCCGCCATATATGCCAACTGCTTTTACGACGCGGGAGCTTAAATACATGTATTTTTCGCTTGTCATCAAAAATACCGTATCCAAATCCGGATTCAGTTTTCTGTTAACCAACGCCATTTGAAATTCATATTCAAAATCAGAAACGGCGCGCAGACCTTTAATAATCGTTGCGGCATTTTTCTCCCGTGCATACTCAGCAAGAAGCCCGTCAAAATGCGTGATTTCAATATTCTTAAACTGACTCGTCGATTTATGAAGCAACGCAACTCGTTCATGCGCGGTAAAAACAGGCTTTTTCTCTTGGTTTACCATCACCGTAACAATTAGTTTGTCAAATAGTTTTGACGCACGCTCGATAATGTCCATATGCCCGCAAGTGATCGGATCAAAGCTGCCAGGGTATATTGCAACTTTCATTTATCCTCCTGTTTTGTAAAAAGCGTAATTTTCGTACTTCCGTATCGATACTCTTTTCCTTTTACATAAGGCATGGGTAACTCGTCAATAACATCGTCAGATCCACTTTCGCATATTATTATACCATGGTCAGACAAGATGTCAAACTTTGTTGAAAGCTGCAAGGCTTCGTTCAGAATCGATTTTTTATAAGGCGGATCAAGGAAAATAAGGTCAAATGCTTTCCGGTGCGCATCGGACAGAAAGGCTCTGTAATCTTTTTGAATGACTTTAGCACGATCGGACAAATGGGTATGCGTAAGATTCTCTCTGATTGCCGTGGCACATTCGTCGCGCAAATCCACAAATATAGCGCTTTTTGCTCCCCGGCTCAATGCTTCAATTCCAATTTGCCCTGTACCTGCAAACAGGTCAAGAACATTCGACCCATCAATGTCAAATTGTATAATGTTGAAAATGGACTCTTTGATCCGATCGGTCGTCGGCCTTGTTTCCAAACCCGGAAGCGTATTCAGTTTTCTTCCTTTTGCCGTTCCGCTGATTACCCGCATTTTATGACCATTCCTTTCGTAGTGCGAGGGGAGTTAAATTCTGTCCGTATTCTGATGAAAATAAGCGTAAACTGTTTCAGATACGTTAATGGGCAAGATCTCGTTTAATTCTGAAACTGTCGCCGATTTTATATTTTGCATTGTTTCAAACCGTTTAAACAGCTTTTCACGACGTGTTTGTCCAACACCGGGAATTTGATCAAGTTCAGATTGATAGCCCCGCTTTGCGCGCAGTGACCGGTGGTATTCAATCGCAAATCGGTGTGCTTCTTCCTGAATCCTTCCAATCAGCGAAAAGAGAACTGGCGTTGCACGAATACCGATTTCATGTCCGTCAGACGCAATCAAAGCCCTTGTACGATGATGATCGTCCTTTACCATCCCAAAAAGCGGAAGTTCAATCGACAGTTCCTCTAAAACTGCCTTTACAGCACCGACATGTCCACGTCCTCCGTCGATCAGCAGCAATGATGGCAACTTACAAAAACGTTCATCCCCCGCTTTGTATTCAAAAAAGCGACGGCGCAATACCTCTTGCATTGATCCATAATCGTCCTGTCCTCTAATTGTTTTAATCTTAAATCGTCTGTAGTCCTTTTTCAAGGGTTTCCCACCCTCAAAAACAACCATTGAACCGACTGTATCTTCTCCTGCGGTGTTTGATATGTCGTAAGCTTCTATCCGATCGACTTTCGGAAGTTTTAATAGCTCGGCAAGAAGCTTTAGTGATTTCGAAGCCCGTTCTTTTTCTTGATCAAAGCGCAAAAGCTCCTCTTCTGCATTTTGCAATCCAAGCAAAATAAGCGCACGTTTTTTTCCTTTTTGCGGAACAGCTATTGTAACCTTGCGCCCGGCCAGCTGGGACATCCACTCGGATAATGCCTCCTGATCCTCGATCTCGCTTGATATTAATATTTCTGGAGGAGAAACTTGTCTTAATGCGTAATATTGCTTCATAAAACCAGAGAGTACTTCCTGCGCGTCCTGTTCACTGGCACCAGGAAAGAATTCTAGCTCTTTTCCAAGAAGCGATCCATTGATATAATGCAAAACAACGACACACCCAGAAAGTCTGCCCTGTTTATATACAATAATATCAAGATCGGAAAACGCCCCCGACATGACCTTTTGTTTCGTATCTAAATTGCTAATCGCTTTCAGCTTGTCCCTAAAAACTGCTGCTTTTTCAAATTCTAGGTTCGCTGAGGATTCTTCCATTTTTTTGTTTAAGTCGTTGACAAGCAGATCAAGTTTCCCTTCAAGCAAGGCAATAGCCTCATTCATCAGCGTGTGGTATTCGTCCTTTGTAATGGTTCCCGCACAAACACCTATGCATTTTTTTAAATGATGATTTAAGCATGGTCTTTGTTTACCGATTTCCTGAGGAAATTTTCTCGTACAGGTCGGAAGTTTCAGTATTTCACAAACCGCATCAATCGCAAGTCGAGCCGAACGCCTACCTCCGTATGGGCCAAAATATCTCGCGCCGTCCTTTGCAGGTTTTTGCGCAATTACCATACGTGGGTAGTCTTCCTTAACCGACATCCGGATATACGGATACCCCTTGTCATCTTTCAGCAGGATGTTATAACGTGGACGATGACGTTTGATAAGCGAGCATTCCAGCACAAGCGCCTCGAACTCTGTTTCAGTAATAATTATATCGAAATCAGAGACATGAGCCACCATATGTGCAGTTTTTGGCGTATGTGCCGTCCCCTTCTGGAAATACTGCGTGACTCTGTTTTTAAGCGCTTTTGCCTTTCCGACGTAAATTACTTCGCCGGTGACGTCTTTCATAATATAAACGCCCGGTTTTTTCGGTAGTTCCAACGCTTTTTTTCTAAGTGCATCTATATCCATAGTAAACTCCTATGCTATAATGCGAAACCAAATAGATTCTCTTTATATATTATTCCATCAAAACATAAAAACTGTAAAAATCGTGTTTTTTTTGTTTATTTACTTTATACCTGTAAAGCGAATAAAGCGCCGATTAAACGGCGCTTTTTTTTACTTATTTATTTTAATATAAAACTTATTCGCTGAAATTTGATGCAATTAAATCGATAAGCGCAGAGACAGCCTCTAACTCGTCTGAGCCATCCGCTATAATATTGATTACCGTCCCTTTAGTAATGCCGAGAGATAATAAACCGAGAAGACTCTTGGCGTTTACCTTGCGTTCCTCTTTCTCCACAAGGATTGTACTCTTAAATTCATTCGCCTTTTGAATAAAAAATGTAGCAGGACGCGCATATAAGCCTACCTGGTTTTGTACCTGTATTTCTTTTGAGTACATAAAAACACCGTCTCCTATGCTTTAATCATTATAATTAGAATATCAATAGCGATTCATTCCGTCAATATAATCTTTTCTTGATCTGATGCTGCCTACGGACAGTGTATTTAATTATATTCTCTAACGTCACAATAATCAAGAACAAAAATGACAAAAATCGTGTAAAAGTTCGATATTTCTGCATCATTTGCAGATATGATAAAACAAACCGTTCCAAAGGATGAATAATTTGTTTTTTGAAATGCGGATATTTTAGATTTCAACAATCGTTACTCCGGTTTCACCTTCTCCGTAGCGGCCCAATCGAAATTGTTTTACCTGTCTATGTTTTTTTAAATGTTCCTGCACGGCAGACCGTAAAACACCGGTGCCTTTTCCATGAATAACCGTAACAGAGTGCAAACCCAGCAGTATTGCTCCGTCTATAAACTGATCCAGTTCCATAAGCGCCTCTTCCGCATTTTTACCGCGAAGGTCAAGTTCAGTCCGTACCTCTGCGGTTTTTGAAATTCTTGGTGCTCGGGAAGAGAGTTCCGTTTTTTTGGAAACTTCGGCATTTTCAAGAAGCCGAACCTCCGAAAGTTTAGCATTGATTTTCAAAATACCTGCCTGAAGTGTCAAATTGCCGCTGCTGTCCGGTGGCGTGAGCACAGTAGCCCGATTTCCGTATTGAACCAGTTCTACAACATCACCAGCGACAATTGGACGGCCAGGTGATGGCGTTTTCATCCTCCGGCGTTCCCCGTCCGTTTTTTTCATTGCCGTATTTAATTTTCCCGCAAGCATTGCACGCGCTTCGCTTAAGTTGTCGTACGAACTTCCCGACGTCTTTTTTTTGCGAAGTTCGGATAATTCGTTATACGTTTCCTCTACTGCGTTTTTTGCATCTTCAATAAGCGTACTTGCTTCTTTTTTTGCCCGTTCTAATAGTATTTGCGCTTCTTTTTCGGTTTCAATCAGTCTTTTTTTTCCATCTGCTTCATAAATTTCCGCGTTTTTCTTTAGTTCTTCGGTTTTTTGCCTGACTTTCTCCATCTTTTGGCGTTCGGATTCAAGTTGATTTAAAACTTCTTCAAATTTTGTGCTTTCTGTCCCGACATGCTCTTCCGCACGCGCAATGATATGTTCCGGAAGACCTAATCGCTTCGAAATGGCAAAGGCATTTGATTTGCCGGGAACACCGATTAAAAGTCTGTATGTCGGTCGAAGTGTTTCAACATTAAACTCGCAAGAAGCGTTTTCCACTCCATTTGTCGTCAATGCAAAACTTTTAATTTCGGCATAGTGAGTTGTGGCGGCTATTTTTGCCCCCTTTGCCCTTAAATGTTCAATAATCGAAATTGCCAGCGCCGCGCCTTCAATAGGATCGGTACCGGCACCCAATTCATCCATTAATACAAGTGAATTTCGTTCTGCTTCCTGCAAAATACCGATAATATTCTTCATATGAGATGAAAAGGTGGACAATGACTGTTCAATAGACTGTTCATCACCGATGTCAGCGTAAATATGATCATATACCGCTACGCTTGAACGGTCATCAACTGGAATGTGCAGCCCGCACTCAGTCATCAGGCTTAAAAGACCCAATGTTTTAAGACTAACTGTTTTGCCTCCGGTATTCGGGCCAGTAATAATAAGCGTATCAAACTCTCCGCCCAGACGAATATCAATCGGAACAGCCGTCTTTTTGTCGAGTAACGGGTGACGTGCGTTTCGAAGAACCGTCACGCCGTTTTGCGTAATTTGCGGTTCGTTTGCCTTCATTTTGTAAGAAAGCGATGCTTTTGCAAAAATCAGATCAAGGGAACAAAGCGCTCTGAAATCTTCCGAAATAATTTCGGCGTTCTCTGCGACTTCCGAGGAGAGGCTTAAGAGAATCCGTTCGATTTCTTTTTTTTCTTCCGCCGCAAGCAGTCGAAGCTTATTGTTCAGTTCCACAACCGGCAAAGGTTCGATAAAAATTGTCGCACCAGAGGATGATACATCATGCACAAGTCCTGGAAACGCTGACTTGTGCTCTGCTTTTACAGGTACAACATAACGTTCCCCCCGCATTGTAACGATTGAATCCTGCAGTATTTTCTGATAACTTGGAGAACTGATTATTTTACTCAGCGTGTCTCGTATTTTCGCATTTGCAAGACGGATCTGTTTCCGGATTTCATAAAGCTCACCGCTCGCCTTGTCCGCCATCTCTTCTTCACTTATTATTGCAGATGCAATACGTTCGGTTAAATGCCGATCGCCGTTTAATGCTGAAAAAAGAGGATCGAGCGACGTACGCTCATTTTTTTCCGACGCGTATCTTGAAACAGCGTCTGCCGTAAGTAAAAGTGCCGCAATATCCAAAAGTTCACGCATGTTTAAAATGCCGCCTGCCGCAGCCCTTTGTATGGCGTTTTGCATATTTCTAGTGCCCGAAAAAGAAGGACTGCCGTATCTTCCGACAAGTGCCTTTGCGTCACTGCATTCCATTAATCTGCTTTTTATAAAAGACATGTCCGATGTTGGCACCAGAGACAAGGCGCTTTCTTTTGCTTCAATGCTGGAAGCTTCCGCTGACAATAGTTCCAGTACAGCACCCAGCTCCAGCGTCTTGGTCGATTTTTCGGATAATTTATTCATTTCTGCGTATCACCCAAATAAGTATTTTGCATCATCAGTTTGTTATAAAACGAAAGCGTTGAAAAATCATGTTCCAGCTGTGCTTTTACATATGCTTCGCAAATATCATAAAACCTGCCGAGAGGTTCGGCACTGATCTTAAATGAAAATATTTTTTTTAAGTCAGATGTTAGCACATAACGCAACGCCGCAAGTGTCGCTTCCGGCACAGGCAGACTTATGCCCCCATCAATTCCGCTGTGACACTTGGAGCAGTGCAACATTCCGTTATTCAAGTTCAGCATGGGATTTCGGGCATATTTTTTACAAACCCCACAATTCGATAAATGCGGTTCAAAGCCCGAAAGTGCCATCAATCTGAGCTCAAATGTCGGTTTGACGATCTGTTCAGGTATTTTTAGTTTTGCAAGCACATACAGTGCGTTTAAGGTAAGCCGAAGCATCTCTTCGGTCGGTACGTCGCTGTCCCCGACCATGTTAAGCAGTTCCATAAAATAAGATGCCAGGGATAAAGCTGTAATTTCATGAGACAATTCAAAAAACTGTTCCGATGGTTCTGCTGAATCAAGCTTTAAATAGCCTCTGCTTTCAAAAAAAGTAAAGCTCCCATAAGAAAAAAGCTGGGTTGCAGCCAATATTCTCGATGTTTTACCGCGCGCACCCGGAGCGAGCGCCTTTAGCTTTCCGTGATTTTTCGTTAAAATAACAAGGATTTTGTCCGATTCCTTAATATTAACGTTTTTTATAACGATACCATCGTCCGTAAAATGCATTGAGCCTCCAAATTATGTAAGCCGCCCCGTCGGCTTTATCTTTCGGGGAGCCCGGATATAGATCCAACTTTTCTTTTGGAATGTTTGTTTTCTTTCATGCAAATTATAATATTTAGGGAATAATAAATGCACCTTAAGGCGAGGAGAGTTGAACCCGTATTTAATAAGGCTGCGGCGAGTTGGTTTCAACTCTCCTCGCCTTAACGTCAAACATAGATATCTAAATGGTTGCCCTTCATCTTTTTGTCTTTTTCATGATCTTGCATCAGATTATTCATTTTGGAGTATATCATATATGCTTCCGGCAGTCCCGTTTTCATAAAAAGTTCGAAGAAAGGATTTCTGTTCCGATTCATAAATAGCACTCCTTGACCTCATTTTATAGAGTAAGCATATGTCAAATAGCGCTATTTATTCTGTCCAAATATAGGAGCTGTTGTTATCTATTCTTCATGATAGCCAAAATTTCTCATCAATGACGAATTATTTTTCCAACCCTCTTTGACTTTGACCCAAAGTTCAAGAAATACCTTAGTGCCTAAAAAACGCTCCATGTCCTGCCTTGCAAATTCACCAATCTTTTTAAGCATTGTTCCTTTTTTCCCTATGATAATTCCTTTGTGACTGTCTCGTTCACAAAAAATGGTAGCGCCGACGTCAACAATTCCATTTTCGCGTTCTGAAAATGATGTAATTTCAACTGCCGTTCCGTGTGGCACTTCCTGATCCAAAAGCCGTAACAACTTTTCTCGAACAATTTCAGCAAGTAACATTTTTTCCGGCTGGTCAGAAATCATTCCATCCGGAAACAGTTGCGGTCCTTCCGTTGCAAATTTCTCGATTTCATTCAAAAGCTCTTCAAGGCCGTCTTCGTTTTTTGCTGAGATCGGAACAATTGTAGCAAAGGGATATGCTCTGCTGTAAAGTGCAATGACAGGAAAGAGATCTTCTTTTTTTACCGTATCGATTTTATTGATAACCAAAATGGCAGGCATATTGTTTTCCCGAAGCGTTTTTAGGAGCGCCTCCTCCGCGCCGTTGATACGTTCAACCGGTTCCACTACCATAACGGCAACATCAACCGAAGAAACAGTGCTGTGTACAACTTTCACCATATAATCCCCAAGCAAGCTGTTTGCCTTATGCATCCCCGGTGTATCCAAAAGCACAAACTGACACGCGTCACGGTTTACAATCCCGGTGATTCTGGTTCTGGTCGTCTGCGCTTTCTTTGAAACAATAGCTACTTTTTCGCCGACAAGGGCGTTTGTCAGTGTAGATTTTCCAACATTCGGGCGCCCAACTACAGACACCATTACGGCTTTGGTTATTTTCATTTATTTTCTCCCTTTAATCAAAATAAATAAGAATGCTGCCGGTATAAAAAGCAGAAATGTATAGCCGCCCGGCTGACTAAAGAACAATGCAATCGAACGAAGTACTTGCGGTCTCAGAAATAGTATACCTCCGATTAGTGCCGCAAAAACAGCTGAAATCAGCACAGCACCTGCCGCAATGTCCTTGATTGCTTTTATTTTAAGGTTATATTGGTCGCCGCGAAGGTCGCAGATACTTTCGACCGCCGTATTGAACAATTCAGCAGACATAACAGAAGCAAAGCATAAAAAAAGCAGTGCGAATTCCAAAGCCGTGAAGTTTGCAATTTTCGCCAGTCCCGCCACAAAGAATGTGGCGCAAAGATGTATTCTAAAATTACGTTCAGTTCTGATACAAAGGGAAATCCCTCTTGCGGCGCAAATAAAACTTTGTCTCAGCTTTCTTATTTTGCCCATAAAAACTCCATCTGCACATTTGGCATTAAAAAATCGGAACAGACAAATCAATTAAACAAAAAACCAGTGACTGGTATCACCCTGTTAATCTATGTTTTAATCCGTCTCCAGTGTGACAACCACGCATAGAGCTTACGGATAAAAGACATCCTTTCTTACCTTAATAAACCGAAAGCTTTAAGTACACTCTCTTCGTGCTGCCTCATAGTAGCTTTATCTTTGTCTCCTCGTTCATGATCATACCCCAAAAGATGAAGCATTGAATGAACAGTCAAATAGCCGCATTCGCGCAAAAAAGTGTGCCCGTATTCTTCAGCTTGCGCCCTTGCACGCTCTACAGAAAGCACAATATCACCGAGCATAACAACCCCATCCATTTTATAAACCGCATCTATATCTTCGACTGGTTCGCCATTGAAAAATTCATACATAGGAAATGACAGCACATCCGTCGCTTTATCCATGTTCCGAAATTCCCTGTTTAACTCTCGAATTCCAAGATCGTCCGTCAGCGATACGGAAACTTCGCAGGGATATAAAAACGCCTCTGTAACAAGCGTTTTTTTGATGCAATCCCTGATTGCTTTTTCTTCCTGCTTGTCCATAAGCAGTCCTCGTTTTTTACGTATAATCGTTATTTTAACATTCATATAAAACTCCAAAAGCCAACAGCCTGAAAAAAAGTTTATTTAGCCAGATACATACCATTTAGCACAGCAGCTATCCCGATCTTTACGAAATGAAAAAGGGTAGTTAAGATTTGGGATCCTTACGCCTAAACTTTTTCTTTTCAAAGCCGTTTTCATATTTTTCATATGCCTTAATAATCCTCTGTACCAACTCATGACGGACAACGTCGCGATCGGTTAAAATACATTGAGCAACACCGTCAATATTTTTTAATATTTTCATTGCTTCTTTTAACCCGCTTTTTTTTGTTCCGGGAAGATCAATCTGCGTTACATCTCCCGTCACAACCGCTTTTGAATTAAAGCCGATTCTGGTAAGAAACATTTTCATCTGCTCGGGAGTCGTGTTCTGTGCTTCATCAAGGATGATAAAAGAATCATCAAGTGTCCTTCCTCGCATATAAGCGAGTGGTGCAACTTCAATATTGCCTCTTTCAAGATAGCGTTGATAGCTTTCCGTTCCTAGCATGTCAAACAGTGCATCATAAAGCGGACGCAAATATGGGTCTACTTTATTCTGTAAGTCTCCGGGCAAAAATCCGAGTTTTTCCCCCGCCTCAACGGCAGGTCTGGTCAATATAATTCGATTGACCTTTTTGTCTCGAAATGCAGTAACGGCACAGGCAACAGCAAGATATGTTTTTCCGGTGCCTGCAGGCCCAATGCCCAGAGTAACGGTGTTTTTAGAAATTGCTTCAACGTACTTTTTCTGCCCAAGAGTTTTTGCTTTGACCGGTTTACCCTTTGCGGTAATGCACACAATATCATGCACAAGTTCCCCGACTTTTTCCTCCTGTCCTTCGTTAACAAGCGAAACAACATATTGTACATTCTGTACACTAATAGGTTCGCCTTTGGAGGATAGAACCAAAAGTGCCTCAACCGCCTTTGTTGCCTTCATCACGTTTTCCGGTTCCCCGGATACTTTCAGCTCCGTATCGCGGTTTACAACGGTTACATCAAATTCCCGCTCAAGGACTTTAATATTTTCATCAAAAGAGCCAAATAGATTAATTATCTGCTCCATTCTCTCGACATTAATTGTCTGCTGAAGCATTGTGCACCTTCTTTTATTTTTTTAATGGGGCATCTTGCACCCCGTTTAGCCATTCCTTGTTCAGTTCCTTTTCAAGCGCAATCTCCTCTATGCATTCGGCGTGAAGAGTAACGGTTACAACATCGTTTTGTAGAGTATTGGTACAAACAGATGATCGAATTGTTCCTCCCTGAATATCTTCTTTCAGCTGTTTCTCAAGTGCACGTTTGATCGCCGTACTGACTTCGCCCGAGCGTGAATGAGCCTTTTTAGGAACATATTCTAAATATGTTTCCGTAACAACAGCAACCGGCAAATGCATATTATCGTTTACGATTACTTTTTCTTTTTTAATAATTTTATCACAAAAATCAAAAGGAATACCACTGTTTAAATATAAATTTATCCTTTTGTCGCCAAATATCAATGCTTTTCGGATCTTCTTATTTCCTGTATATTTTTTTTCCAAATATGTTTCCGGAGCAGATCCGCTTAAAGTATACCAAGTTCTTGCCTGTACTTCGGCAAGCGAATGGACATAACGAACACCGGCTTCTTTTTCACTGACAATTGTTCCGGTCACCAACATGTCGCCTTTTACCACCGTCTGTCCTGGTGTGAAGAGTGCTTTTCCCTCTTTTACATTCATCTTGTAAATAACGCCCGTTTTCCCAGCCACAATATCGCAAGGATCGTTTTTGGGTATCATAAACGGTGTTTCTTCCCGCTCGCGGATAATAACTTCGGCGTTTGTACCTTTAATGTTAATAGCGATCCAAGACAATTTATCAACCTTTAAGAGCATCTCGTTTTTTAATTCCGTCGGGTCTACCGAACGTTTAAAAACTCCTGTTTTTAGCCCAAGATCATTTAATGCGCTTAAAATTTGAACCGGTGTCGTATGGGAGCAGCCAACAACTTCAATTGTCCAGACAAATGATGTCAAAAAATAAAGAAAAGCCGCTGACAAAAGAGCTCCGCCCCACAAAGCGTAACGCCACCGATACCTGAATACTAAAAACGGAACACCTCTTCTTTTTGTAATTTTGATTTTGGTCATTGTACGTCTTGAATATTTTCTAAGTTTACGGAATCCGGAGATCCGTACGGTAGCATAAACAAGGTCCGCATCTATCCGCTCAAGATCCCAAAAATCAATGCCGTTAAAAGCACAAATATTTAACAGACGCTCAATACAGGCGCCTCTCATTTCGATTCGGACGTTTCCCCTTAAATAATTTAATATCCCGAGCAACATCTCAATCCATCCTAATCACTGAATTCGATTTTCTTAATGATACCGGAAAGTGACAATCCATCCGGATTCATAGCTTTAACCAGAAGATCCGTTCCTTCCACTGTTACAATCATGTCCATGCAATTGATTCTTACAATGTTGGTTTCATATTCCAAGATTCCCTCATGCCCTTCCAGCACCATTTGACGGTTGCCGTCCATTGAGATACGAGACGTTTTGACAATAGCGCTGACCGGAATATCGATTTTTTCAGCTGCGGCAGCCAGCGTCCCTCTGAAGCCGCCTCCTTTTTTTTTCTTGCGTCCCATAAGATCGCTCCATTCTGCCGGTTTATTACGGCATATAGTTTATAAAAAGACGAACCAGGGATAATGAAAACTTCTTTTTCGTTTCCATGCAAAACATGCCGATCAATATACGAAAATTTCTAATAACCTAACTGATGCCTTAATTTTATCGAATAATTTGCGTAAGGTGAGGGGAGTCGAATCCGACCCGCCTCAGCCTTGATAAATTCGCACTTTACTTTGTTGTCGTCCTAGACATACGTGAGTATTCCGTCGTCCTCCGCCGCGTAAATCGTTAATTTCTCCGCGGCTGAGGTCGTAGAGTTTTTTACCGTCGGCTGTGTTCCAGGCAAGGCAGACGACGCAGCTTTACTATCGTAAAGCAAGGAGGATAACGCAGCCTGGGATGCAACCGGCGAGCAAAAAACCGGATCGGGTTCGATTCCCCTCAC
>JANZZB010000155.1 GCA_026419635.1 Clostridiales bacterium
GCCTTATATCCTTCAAACGCTTGATGACGGAAGGTTGGAGCTTTTAAATCAAAGCATACAGCGACCCCTTCGGGCCGTTCTTCATCCATTAACTTAAAAAGTGTGTTTAAAAATCCATAAACCGCGTTTGTATAAAGCCCTTCACGGTTCGTAAGGAGGCGCACTCCGTAAAAAGAGCGATTAATTAAGCTATTTCCGTCAATCAACATAAATTTCACGGCATTTACCTCCAGTTTTTATGATCAAAGCCCGATTTCAAAGGCAAAACACTAAATTATTATACATTATTCTGACGCATATTTCTACGTTTTTATGCCAAACTTGCAAAAAAGGAGCCGCCTGAATTTTTGGCGGCATTTTTAGTTATTTAATTTTTACATAAACCAATTTACTGTTTGAATCGTCCGGCTGAACTTCTTTTATTGCAAAAAGATTAAAAGAACGTATAAACGGGGTAAGCTTCTTAAATCCATAATTTCGAACGTCAAAATCAGGATAACGTTTGATTAAGAGGTTACCGATATCTCCGGTAAATATCCAACCGTCCTCGTCAGAATTTTCCTGAACAATTGTCATAATGGCTTTCCCAATCAATTCTTTAGATGTCATTTCGCCCTGTGCTGCCTCTGACACTGGACCGCTTTCCTGTTTTACCTCATTAGATGCAGCTAAAACGTCAACATATTTAAACTTATTACAGGCCGCAATAAACGCGCTCGGCGTCTTTTTTTCGCCCATTCCCACAACATACATGCCCGATTCTCTAAGCCGAGATGCGAGTCTTGTAAAGTCGCTGTCGCTGGACACAATACAAAACCCATCTACATTTCCGGAGTAAAGGATATCCATCGCGTCTATGATCATCGCGGAATCTGTCGCGTTTTTTCCCGATGTATAACCGTATTGTTGTATCGGTGAAATGGAGTTTTCAAGCAGTACACTTTTCCACGCTCCGAGAGCGGGTTTTGTCCAATCACCGTAAATTCGTTTATAAGTCGCGATACCGTCGTTGGATACTTCGTCCAATATCAGTTTTATATATTTATCCGAAACATTGTCTGCATCAATTAAAACGGCGAACTTGCGTTCATTTGACATTCGCATCACCCCAAGAATAGTATATCATGAACGAAACAAAAAACAAAGGACAAGCAGTCGATTCTAAGCTTGCGTATGTTATTATATAAAATTCCACAACAATTATAATAAATCCAGGCCGACACATTTTGTGTCGGCCTCTTTTCAGCTATTAGATTTATCTTTATTTATTAACTTTATCGAATGACGGATTAAACGCATAAAAGTTCTTTGAGTTTAAGTTATCCTGAACAACGCGCAAAGCTTCGCCGAATCTTTGAAAATGCACGATTTCCCTTTCTCTCAAGAACCAGATCGGGTCAAGAACATCCGGATCGTCAACCAATCGTATGATATTATCATAAGTGGTTCTTGCTTTTTGTTCTGCCGCCAGATCTTCAACCAGATCGGTAATGGCATCTCCCTTTGACTGCAGAACAGCTGCTGAAAACGGAATACCGGCTGCAGCCTGAGGATAGATTCCCGTTGTATGATCAACAAAATAAGTGTCAAATCCGTTTCTTTTAATTTCTTCCATGGAAAGATTGCGGGTTAATTGATATACGATTGCAGATACCATTTCGGCGTGGGCTAGCTCCTCTGTGCCTATATCTGCATCGATATTGCTTATTTATACTATTTCCATCTTGTCAATTCGGACTCTGAATCCGCCCGATCTACCGCTTTTACTATAATGCAGTTTTATTAAAAAAGGTATGTTTTTCAAATAAACCTGAACGACTTTGTTACTGAAAACGATGATTTTATCCGTCATTTCCTCGCAAATTTTTTCCTGCTCTGATTCAAAATCCAATATCTTTCTTAATTCGTCGATATATTTTTCTATCTTCTCTGATTGATACCTCTTTTTGTTTTTCGCTTCTTCTACTTGCTCTAATAGTGATTTTACTTCAGCGTTATAGCCATCCAGCGTAAGTTTTAAGTCCTCTTTACTGATTATATTTTCAAGCATTAACCGGATTGCTTTTTTCTTTTTATCTTTAATCTGTTCAATTTCTTTAATAAGCTTATTAGTATCAATATTTCCTTCTGCCGGGCTCAATACTTGAATGTCCTGCACCAGTTCAGAAATAATTCTATTTCGATTGATCGGTATATTTTTAAGTACATGACTTATGCAAGATAAAAGCACTTTATCGTTAACCGCGTGGCTTTTGCATCCTATCCGATGTCCGAACCGATCGTTTTTTTCTTTACCGTATTTTGCGTAATTATTGCATCTCCACGCTTTATATAACCCGTTTTTTTGTCTCTTTGTACGGCTCACAAATCTACCGCCGCATTCGCCGCAAATGATTTTCCCACTGCACCAATAACGATTAGAGTACTTTGTTTTTTCGGAAAATCGTCCGGAACGCAGCATGAGCTCGTTTTGGACGTTGTCCCACATACCCCTGTCAATAATCCGCTCATGATGATTTTTTATATATACGACTTCCCTGTTGCCCCGATTATATTTTTTAGCATGGCTTAAAAAATTCGGCGTGTAGGTTTTTTGCTGCAATAAGTCACCGACATATTTTTCGTTTCGCAATATTCGTAGGACAACGGAGTTAGACCATTCTTTTGAGCGCTTTGACTGAATACCCGCTTCGTAGAGTTCTCTTGCAATAACGTGTGTTCCTTTCCCTTCGTTCAAAAATTTATGATAAATAAGCTGTACCGTAAGGGCTTCCTCCGGGTTAACAATTAATTTCCCGTTTTTTACAGCATAACCAAGCATGTCTCTGCCAAAGACAACACCCTGTTCCATTCTGCGCTTCTGACCCCATTTCACCCGTTCAGAGGTTTTTCTGCTTTCCTCCTGCGCAATGCTGGACATCAATGTTAGCCGCAATTCCCCGTCTTCAAACCTTGTATCTATATTATCAAGCGTGAAAATAACGCCGATTCCGATCTCATTCAATCTTCTCGTGAATTTAAGTGTATCGACTGTATTCCTTGCAAAACGAGACACTTCTTTTGTAAGTATTAAATGGAATTTCCCGTTTTCCGCATCGGTAACCATTCGGTTAAAACCGAGCCGTTTCTTTGTTGATGTGCCGGACATCCCCTCATCATAATATACTTCAGCCAGTTCCCAACCTGTATGATGTGTGATGTAATCGTTAAAATAGCTCTTTTGACTCTCAAGAGAATTGATCTGATCCTCTTTGTCCGTTGATACTCTGCAATAAGCTGCAACGACTAGCTTGTCATGCATATCACCATATCCTTTTAAGACTTTTTCAGCCTCTTCGTTTTAATTGCATTTTTATAAGCAAAGACATCTGATAGCTTGAAATCAACCCTTTTTTATAGAGTTCTTTTATAAGTCCGATTTTCAGTTTACATACATATTCCTGCTCTTGCTGATCGGTAAGCAATAGAAAACTGGCTGTTTTCATATTATTCTCCATCGGGATCACCTCTTAGCATGTATATTTTTTAAACAGAGCAGGTATTCCGATGGATCTTTTAAAACCGTAAAAAGGCAGCCGTCTTATTGACAGCTGCCTTGGCTTTTATTTGAGAATTAACCTAGCTTACCGGTAAAACTTAAACCGACGCTATGTTCTTTATATTTATATTTCTTTTCTAATTGCTTCATAAAGTCGTCATATGCATTTGTTACAAGAGTATCTTTTACCTGGGCTATCCAATAATCTTCGCCTTTCCCAATAAAATACATAATATGATAGCCATAGCTCGTTTCTACAATTCCGGTATCTCCCGGCTTGCGTGCTTTATCGAAAATCCAGTTATTAAAC
>JANZZB010000156.1 GCA_026419635.1 Clostridiales bacterium
CCGGTAGACGTTGAAGTAACCAATATGATCCGTGAAATTGGTATCCCTGCCCACATTAAAGGATATCAATATCTAAGAGATGCAATCATTATGACAGTAAATGACATGGATGTTATCAATGCAATTACCAAAGTACTTTATCCGAGTGTAGCAAAAAAATATCAAACGACTTCATCACGTGTAGAAAGGGCTATCCGTCATGCAATTGAAGTTGCATGGGATAGGGGAGACCTTGAAACTTTGCAAAATTTCTTTGGTTATACAGTTTCCAATACAAAAGGGAAGCCGACAAATTCGGAATTTATTTCCATGATTGCTGATCGTTTGCGCCTCCAGTTAAAAACAACAGGCTAAAATTTTGAATTATTTGCGCACGAAGAAATTTCGTGCGCTTTTTTTCTTTTATTAGATAAATTAAAATATAAATTGTATAATAAAAACAATCAATGAAGGAGATCACTCTATGAGTTCTATTCGAATCAGACGAGAAGGGTATTTATATTCTGTTTCTGAAGAAATTGCCAATTCTATAACACATGGATTAGGAGCTCTTCTTTCTATCGCTGGAACAATCATTCTGATTCTTGTGTCTGTATTCCAGCAAGATATTTGGAAAATTGTCAGTTCGTCAATTTACGGCGGCAGCCTCATTTTATTATTTACAATGTCTTCTCTTTATCATGCTTTAACAAATAAAAAAGCGAAACAAATTTTTCGGATTTTTGATCATTCATCCATTTATATTTTAATCGCAGGAACGTATACTCCGCTAACGCTTGTTACTTTAAGGGGCCCTATAGGATGGACAATTTTCAGTATTGTTTGGGGTACGGCTTTTCTTGGTATTACGTTAAATTCAATAAGTATTGAACGTTTTAAGAAAATCTCTATGTTTTGTTACCTCGCTAGTGGCTGGTGCATTATCGTTATGATAATGCCTATGATCCGAGCTATGGCTCACGGCGGTTTGTTATTGCTTTTTTTGGGCGGAATCATGTATACAGGCGGCGTTTTATTTTATAAGAAAAAGGAAATTCAATATATGCATTCTATCTGGCATATATTTGTTTTAGCAGGATCTGTTCTTCATTATTTTTGTATTTTATTTTATGTAATAAAATTATGATTTTTACCACAATTTAAAGCTAATAAAGCAGTGCCCAGAATTTAGCTGCTTTTGATAATAATTGCTGGAATCCTTATTTTGCAAGTACATTTTTGGATTCCAGTCTTTATTTAATATTACCTTTGTGCTATAATATTTTTTATGCTCAAGGCTTAAAGTTATTAACATTTTAATGTTTTATAAATCGCGATAGGAATGGAATATGATGAACTTTTCGCGTATCACAATTTTAACTGGTCATTACGGCAGCGGAAAAACTGGACTGGCTGTTAATCTTGCATTTTATCTTAAAGAAAAATTTGACAATGTGATCATTGCCGACCTGGATATCGTCAACCCATACTTTCGTACGGTGGATAGTGCGCAGCTGCTAGAAGAAAAAGGAATTCGTCTTATTTCTTCCGTTTATGCAAATACGAATTTAGAGGCTTTTTCCGTTCCTCCCGAAATTCGTTCCGTCTTTTCGCAAAAAGATGCAAAAGTTGTTTTCGATATCGGGGGAGACGACGCGGGGGCCATTGCACTTGGTCAGTTTTACTCACTATTTCAAAAAGATGATTACGAAATGCTGTTTGTGATCAATCGTTATCGTTATTTGACACAAAGTACCGCCGAAACCATTGAGGTTATGCACGAAATTGAAGCAGCATCTCATCTAAAATTTCATGGAATTATCAATAATTCAAATTTAGGGGAAGAGACGACTGCTAAAACTATTCTGGATTCGCAGGAATATGCTAATGAAGTAGCCAGACTTTCCGGTTTAGGGATTAAATTTACTTCAGTCAGGGAAGATCTTATTCCCGCGCTTGAAGGCAAATTGGAACCTGTACTGGGAGTTAAAATATATAAAAAAACCATTTGGGATATTTGATTGGAGGTATTTACGATGCCACGCGTTAGTTTTAACGAGGACGAGTGTAAAGGCTGTGGGCTTTGCATCAGTGCTTGTCCTAAAAAAATCCTCGTCTTCTACAAAGGGAAAATAAATAAAAAAGGTTATTCGCCCGTCACTTGCACAGAGCCGGATAAATGCATTGGATGCGCAATGTGTGCAACAATGTGTCCAGACGTTGTAATTAAAGTAGAGAAATAGAACAATTTCTCAATCCATTTTATTTCGGCGTGCCGCTCGCCGTAAAAGCGGCAACCGCGGCACATGCAATAAACTTCACAATTTCGAAGTTAAAATAATGATTACTGCGGTGCAGGAGTACATATGTCTGAAAAATTTTTGATGAAGGGAAACGAGTCGCTTGCGGAAGCTGCCATTATGGCTGGCTGCCGCCACTTCTTTGGATATCCGATTACGCCTCAAACGGAGCTTGCGGCTTACATGGCGAAAAGAATGCCAAAAGTCGGAGGAATATTTCTGCAAGCAGAAATCGAAATTTCAGCGATTAACATGGTAATCGGCGCATCCAGCGCCGGTAAACGTGTCATGACGTCCTCGTCAAGCCCCGGAATTTCGCTGAAAAGCGAAGGTATCTCTTATCTTGCCGGAATGGATTTGCCGGCTGTCATTGTAAATATTCAGCGTGGAGGCCCCGGCCTTGGCGGTATTCAGCCTGCACAATCGGATTATTTCCAGGCAACCCGCGCAAACGGTCATGGCGATTTTCACATTCTTGTATTCTCTCCAAGTACTGTCCAGGAAATGGTTAACCTTACATTTGATGCGTTTGATCTTGCCGACTTTTACAGAATGCCTGCAATGATCCTTGGAGACGGAATCTTAGGTCAAATGATGGAGCCGGTTGAATTTGTCGGTCACGGAAGAGAAGATTTGGCCCCGAAAGACTGGGCCGTTACCGGCACAAAAGGCACCCGTAAAAGAAACATTGTAAATTCATTATACTTAAAGCCTGATGAGCTCGAAAAAATGAATTTCGAGCGTTTTGCCCGTTACGACATTATTAAGGAAAAAGAAGCCAGATGCGAAGAATTCATGACGGAGGACGCCGACATTATTGTTGTTGCTTTTGGTGCCGCTTCCAGAATTGCAAAAAATGCTATTCGAGAGGCGAGATCTAAAGGAATTAAAGCCGGACTGATTCGCCCGATTACTTTATGGCCGTTCCCGGAAAAAGCGCTTAAAAATCGTGCAAAAACTGCAAAAGCGTTTATTTCCGCCGAACTTAGCATGGGTCAAATGATTGACGACATCAGACTTGCTATAGAATGTTCAAGACCAGTTTCTCTGGTTCGCCGTACCGGCGGTATGGTATTCACTCCGGCTGAGATTTTGGCCGGAATTGAACGCGCTCAGGGAGGTATCGAATAATGCAAATCGTTTTTGATAGACCGAAATCACTCTCAAAAGACAGTTTCCACTATTGTCCGGGCTGTACCCATGGCATCATTCACAGACTTGTAGCGGAAACGATGGACGAGTTGGGAATAGCCGGAAAGACAATTGGCGTCGCACCGGTCGGATGTGCTGTTTTTGCTTATAACTATTTTGAATGTGATATGGTTCAGGCGGCTCACGGCAGAGCTCCTGCAGTAGCCACCGGAATTAAACGTTCAGATATGGATAACATTGTTTTCACCTATCAGGGAGACGGCGACCTTGCCGCTATCGGAACAGCTGAAACGGTTCATGCTGCAACAAGAGGCGAAAACATTACTGTAATTTTCGTCAACAACGCGATTTATGGAATGACCGGCGGACAGATGGCTCCTACGT
>JANZZB010000157.1 GCA_026419635.1 Clostridiales bacterium
GTTCGTTTATTTTATAGCTCTCTTAACGCCGCCCGGACATGCCGTTTTATCTAAAATAAAATGCCTACAGTTTAATTTCGATCTCTACGCCAGCCGGAAGATCCATGTTCATTAACGCTTCTACGGTTTTCTGTGACGGCTTGATGATGTCGATCAAGCGTTTATGGGTGCGACGCTCGAACTGTTCACGGCTGTCTTTATATTTGTGTACCGCGCGCAAAATCGTTACAATCTGTCTTTCGGTCGGCAGGGGAATCGGACCGGACACCCTTGCTCCGGTACGTTTTGCGGTCTCTACGATCCTCTCAGCAGACTGATCGATCAGCTGATGGTCATACGCTTTAAGTCGGATTCTCATTTTTTCCATGTTAGACATTGTTTTTCCTCCTTGTACTTTGTCACAATTCAAAGTTTTTGACATAGTACGGTGAGATTCTGCCAACGCCGCCGTGCGTATCTTGTGCGGGCATAAATATAACCGGACATAATCTTTCGTTATCCGGCTAAAAATGCATGTTGGTTCTGTTTGGCTTTACCGGCAGAGCCGTCAGTTCCGAACATATTTTGTGAACACATGCATAAGGCAGATTGTCTCTCCGCCCGATTGTCGGACATACTCCACCGAAGTTACCCGTTAAAAACGGCAATCTACGGCTTCATTGCATTGAGCCTATACAGGCACCCTAATAGAATATAGAAAAATCATTCAAATGTCAAGCCTTTTTCTTTATTTTTTACTGATGATTTCTCTTCTGCTTTCGTCTACAATCTGTTTCATTCGTTTTATCGTTTTAGCATTTCCGGCTATAATAGATGAACGCTCAAAAAAAGAGAGCGTTTTCCCGTCAAAATCACAGATTTCACCACCGGCTTCCATCAATATCATTGCTGCAGCAGCATAATCCCAAGGCGATAGGACACTTTCATAGAATACATCACCGCGTCCCGCTGCGACATAACAAATATCAAGCACCGCAGAACCGGACCTGCGAAGATCAATGCATTCGTTCAAGCATTTACCGGCAATATGCAAGGTTTCAGAAAATTTTTCCGGTAAATACGGCGATGTCCCGAACAAAACCAGTGCTGAAGAAAAGTCTCGGTCTGAAACAGAAATTTGCCTGTCATTTAAAAAGGAACCTTTTCCTTTTACTGCCCAGAAAAACTCGTTTAAATACGGATTATAAACATACCCCTCAATTAATTTACCGTTATGGAAGAGTGCAACGGATGTACAGCTGAACAAATAATTACGAGAAAAGTTGGTTGTACCGTCGATTGGATCTACCAACCAGATGTACCCTTCTTTGGACATGTCTCCATGTGTCTCTTCTCCAACGAAACCGGCTTCAGGAAGGATTTCATGCAATGAATATTTTAAATATTCTTCCACCATAAGATCGTACTGAGTCATAATATCTCTTGCGTTCGTTTTCATTTTCGGAATAATATCGCTTCCGGCTTTCAGAATAATATGTCCGGCATGATTTACTATTTCTTTTAATCCATCCCGCATGTTTAAACCCAGCTTTCTATAAGAATCCCAGAGTACATAAATCGTTTTCAAAGAACTTTAATTCAAAAGACCGCTCTGATTATTTTTTTCAAATAATTCTTTTACTCGGCGGGCAATTCCCCTGTTTTCCGGATGAGTCAGACCCGGTTCCCTTTGCAGCAGCCTTTCTGCCGCCTCCTGAGCATCTTTTAATTCCTTTACATTGGATGCTAAATTTGCAATTTTCAAATCCGGCAAACCATGTTGTCGCTTGCCAAAAAAATCACCCGGCCCGCGAAGCCTTAAATCTTCTTCTGCGATTTTGAATCCGTCATTCGTCCGGCACAAAACTTCTAGCCGTTTTATCGTTTCTTCATTTTTACTTTCTGTAAATAAGATACAGTATGACTGATCATCGCCTCTTCCAACACGGCCTCTAAGCTGATGAAGCTGAGAAAGTCCAAATCGTTCAGCATTTTCAATCACCATAATCGTAGCGTTTGGAACGTCAATTCCAACCTCGATTACAGTCGTTGAAACCAATATTTTCATTGCACCCGATGTAAACTTACACATTATTTCTTCTTTTTTTGAAGGTTTCATGCGGCCGTGAAGAAAACCGATCTCCATATCCGCAAAATCATTCTTTAATTCATCAGCATAAGCTTCAACCGCTTTCAGCTCTTCATTCCCGTTTTCATCAACCAAAGGACAGACGATATAGATCTGACGACCCGCAAAAATCTGCTGTTTAAGAAATTGATATACTTTTTTTCTCGCCAAATTCCCTCTGAGAGCGGTTTTTACCGGTTTTCTGCCAGGTGGAAGCTCATCTATGATAGATACGTCAAGATCTCCGTAAAGTATGAGAGCAAGCGTTCGCGGGTTTGGTGTTGCGGACATGACGAGAGTGTGCGCAAGCGCTTTGCCGGTTCCTTTTGTCATCAAAGCAGTCCGCTGGTTTACGCCAAAACGGTGCTGTTCGTCCGTAATAACCAGTGCCAAATTCCGAAACCCAACTTCTTTTTGGATTAGTGCATGAGTCCCGATCAGTAAATCAATTTCACCGTTTTTAGCCTTTTCACAAATATTCGCCTTGTCTTTTGAGCTTAATGATCCTGTCAAAAGAGCAGTGCGGATGGAAAAACGTTCAAATAGCGGCGCTAAACGAAAAAAGTGCTGCTCTGCCAAGATCGTAGTCGGAGTCATCAGCGCAGCTTGATATCCGTTTTTGACGACAGCGTAAACACAAGCTGTGGCAACCGCTGTTTTACCCGAGCCGACATCACCCTGTATCAGACGATTCATCAGCTTTCCGGATGCCATATCCAATACAGCTTCGTTTATAGCTTTGTTTTGTGCAGATGTCAAAGTAAAACCTAGCGCAGAAAAGAATACACCCAAGTCCAGCGATTCGAGCGGTATTCCATTTTCTTTTTGCCGCATGCTTTTTATCTGTCTAAGACCTATTGAAAGAAAAAACAGCTCTTCAAAAATAAATCGCTTACGTGCATTCAAAGCATCTGCTAAAGACTTCGGAAAATGTATGTTTTGATATGCATCTTTAGCATGGACAAGGTCGTATTGTTTTCGTAAACTATCCGGCAAATCATCATTTAATTCATCGAAGCCGGCAGCAAGTGCCGCTTCAACCCCTTGTATGATGATCGATCGGGTTAGACCCGAAATCATAGGATAAACAGGAAGAATTCTACCTGTAGATTTCCCCGCTTTGCTTACCGCTTCAAAAGCAGGATTAATCAGTTCCGGCCTTAAAAAATCACCCTGGATTTTGCCAAAGAAAATATATTCATTCCCTTTGCATAATTGATTTTTTACATATGTTTGATTAAAATACGTGATGCCCAGACTGCCGGTATCATCAAAGACACGAAACTTTAAGACGGTTTGGCCCCCGCTTTTTCTTGAAGTGTTCAAGTCGGTTGCAAGCACAGCTTTAATACATGCAGACTCTCCGAATTGAAGTTCGGATATTTTTTTTAATTTGCTGCGGTCTTCGTAATCTCTTGGAAAATAATTCAGAAAATCTTTCAATGTATGGATAGAAAGACGGTTCAGCAATTTTGCACGTTTTTCGCCGATGCCTTTAACATAGCGAACTTCTGTTTCAAGCCCATTCATACATCCAACTCCTAGTCCGAAGGAAAAAGGTTATCTATTTAACTATACGATAACAAAACACCAGGTTAAAATATATCTGGCTATTGTGTAGTTTCTAAACAATGAGATTAGACAAAAAAAGACAGAGCAAAACAGGCGCATTTTG
>JANZZB010000158.1 GCA_026419635.1 Clostridiales bacterium
CCGCCGGGCGGTAAAATTCAGGTTTCTCTGCGGGTGGAGGGCACTCAATTGCTCTTCCAGGTGTCCGATAACGGAATCGGCATTCCCCCCATAGACCTGCCGTACGTTTTCGATAAATTCTACCGCGCCAGCAATGCCGCCGCCGATGACGAGCGCTCGCTTAGTAACCGAACTTTCGCCTGCTTTAAGCGGGTTGTTTAAGTTGAGTTTTGCTATTGCGGCTCTTGCAAGGATGATCGCTTTTTCTGTTCCTTCCGCTTTATCCTTATGTATCCAGGAGCAATGCTCACGGATGTTTGCAATTTCAACCATGTACGGGTTTATGCCCGCAGCGGCTGCTGTTTTTCGAAATGTTCCCTCATGCATTCTCGGAGAACAGGAACAAACGACAATGCCAGTAAGATCCAGATCCTTAATTGCCGCCCGAATCATTGACTGACCGCCTTCAGAACACATGTATTGATAGTTTGCTGAATAAACAACGCCGGGTTCCTTCTTTACAGCCTTGGTAACTGCATCTACATCAACAGTCGCGGCGATATTGCTTCCGCACCAGCAAATAAATACACCTATCTTTTGCATTAAATCACTTCCATTCTACTGATCATTTGCTGTATTTCCTAAATGCACTCGCAATTGCCTGCTGAGGAAGGCTTTCGTTTAACAGCGATGGAATATCATCTGCTTTTAAATGGTTTTCCCCTTGTTTGCGTATTACGATAAGCCTAATCGCTTCAATCAGCTTTGCAGGTTCGACTCCCCTTGGGCAACGTTCCACACATGCAAAGCAAGAAAGGCATTTCCAAAGTGATTTCGATTTCATAAGTTCGTCAATATCGCCTTTTTCCACCATAGAGATGAATTGATGGGGATGGATATCCATCTCATGGAACACCGGGCATGTGCCGGAGCATTTTCCGCACTTCATGCATTTTCTGGTATTAACACCGCTGATTCTGAAAACGCGATCGGACATTTCTTTTTTTGATACCTGCATTTTTAATCCCTCCTGTCCGTTATTTCACGCCGAGCGCTTCTGCCAAAATCTCTGTGAAATAAATAATTGGCAGTTTTGACTCCGTGCAGTTTGCATCAAGATTGTACATGCAAAGCGGACAAGACGTGATCATTAGATCTGCACCTTTTTCGACAGCTGATTCGATAATGGTGTTGCATTTGCTTTTTGCAAGATTATTGTCACTAAGCGTTACATAACCGCCGCAGCATTCGTTGCGGTAAGGATAGATAACAGGCGTCGCACCGATTGCCCGTATAAAATTTTCTATAATAGTCGGATTTTCGGGGTTATCAAACTGCATAGTTTTACTCGGACGGAGCAAAAGGCAGCCATAATATGCTCCAATCTTTTTTCCCGTTAGGGGATTGACCACTTTTTTTCTGACTTCGTCAAAACCGACAACATCACGAAGCATTTCCAAATAGTGAATAACGTTTGTTTCGCCCTCGTATTTGGTATCGAGCTGTAAGTAGTTATTAACCTTTGTTCCGATATCCTCGTTTATTACCATGTCATTGTTTACTCTCTTAATGACATGATGGCATGCGGAGCACAAAGTAATTAAATCTCTGCCCTGGGTTTTAGATGATGCAAGCGCGCGAACAGATGAAAGTCTTGTAGCGATCTCATCTTGTGCCATTGGATAAACCCCGCCGCAGCATTGCCAATCAGGCAATTCTTCAAGCGTAACTCCAAGCACCTGCGCAGACTTTCGTGCATATTCGTCTAAGTCTTTTGCTTTTGTTTTCAGAGTACATCCCGGATAATAGCTAAAAACCATATCGCATTCCCTCATAAATTCATTATTAACCCCTTTGCTTAAGGGCTTATTACCTTGTCAAATTCTACTTTAGAAAAGATATTTTTAAAAATCGTTGATTTTACATAGATAAGACTGCACATTTGATAATTGTGTAACAAAGCAGAGGTTTTAAAGCAGGTCTTTTAATTTACCGCCGCTAACTTTGATAATTGTGTAACAATCTTTGATAATATTATAACAAACAAAACGTGTGTGGTCCTATATAAATGCAGTATGCTGTCATTCCTTTATCAATGAATTTTATCTTGCAATATTTTTGGTTTATGCAATTTATTTTTCATTTTTAACTGAGTAAAAACGCGATTTGTAACACATTATCTAAATAAAAGTGCAAGTAGTAACTTTGTTTTTTATAACTTGTCATGTGAAATATGGAATACCAACATTCCTTAATTTGCATGTAATAATATTCCAACGAAACTCCTCTACAAAAGAACGGGCGAAGAAAAATCAACAATTGATCTTCGTAAGTAAAATAAAAAGCGTGTTTTCGTAACCCGAAAACACGCTTTTCCGTATTCATCATATCATAATCATTAACACAAGATACCCTGTTAACGCTGTAACGATATATTATATATAATTTTTTAGCGACACTTCATTTTTTGATTCATATAATTTGTCCATAAATTTTTTGTCCAAATCACTAAACATATAGCCTATGGGATAAATGAGAACGTCTTTATGCAAACGATTTGTAGCCTTGCAACGTCTTTGCACAAGATCATATTTCACAGCAAGATCCTCTGGAATCGGCGCCCCCCACAAAAACGTATTCGGCACGTTAGAAAGCAGATCTAATTGGTTACACCGTTCATATACATAGATTACTTTTTGAGAACTCACTGACTTTTCTGTGTTTTGCGCGCCTTCAATATTGATGTATGGTATGCATGTATCGCCATATATGATTTCTGTATATTGTTGCAAATCTTCACATTTTAGTTCGTTACAATTTGCAAGAGGGTGATTTTTTGACATGATTACTAAGCATTCAAATTCCCAAATGGTTGTATGCAAAAACTCTTTATTGGCTAAAAAATCCAGAAAATAGCTCTCGTAATTTGATTGATACCGTATGATGCCAAGGTTAAACTGTCCTTCCGCGACATTGTGAACTACCCGCATGGAATTGGTTTCTTCGACGTTAATTTCAATCTCTTTATTCATATCAAGCGATTTTACAAAATTTGTGACCGCTTTGGCAATGTAGCTTGCTCTGGTAATCGAGATATTAAACAGTTGCTTACCGGGATTATCGTAGTTTAGCTGTTCCATTGCTTCTATCTGAGACAGTACATTTTTTGCATATTTAAGAAATATCTCACCTTTTTGTGTAGTGACCATTCCTTTTGACGTTCTTTTAAAAATACTGATTCCCAATGTGTCTTCAAGCTCTTTGATTGCTTTGCTTAAATTAGGCTGGCCCATATATAAGTTGTCGGCAGCCTGTGTGATTGAGCCGGCACGTTCAATCTCAACAGCATATTTTAAGAGAAGTGTATTCACCGTTATCAGAACCCCCAATCAGTCCAATCTATAGTATACCATAGTATAGTCGAATTAAATAAGACGAGCAGTTACATATATATTATATATTACCCGAAAGGCAGTGCACAATAAAAAAGCACTTCCCTGTAAATAGATAAAAAAGAAACCGTTTATCAAAACGGTTTCTTTTTTGACACTTGTGCCTATAAAGTTGGAGGCGCCACCCAGATTTGAACTGGGGAATAAAGGTTTTGCAGACCTTTGCCTTACCACTTGGCTATGGCACCGATGGTTCAATCTTTACAGATTTAACGTGTTCAAGCTAATTTTCCTCTTTAATTTTCCTAACCTCTTACATGAATCCGGCTATAAGGTCTAACATTCTATC
>JANZZB010000159.1 GCA_026419635.1 Clostridiales bacterium
TCCGATGTAACCGACGTGAATGACCCCTTCAAGATGGTGCTGGGTCTGAGAAGGCTCGGCGCGAACCGGCTTGAAAACATGTTCTGCGATGAAACGCCGTTCCACGGACTCGCCATTGACCGCCAGCCTTACATAGAAACCGGCGTGTACAAGATGGTTACCGAAATGATCAACGGAGTTTTAGATAAGGTTCAGATTTCCGATGACTTGGCAAAAAAATTACAAGGTAAAAAAGCGATTATTGCATCAACTGACGTACATGAATACGGGAAAATTATTGTTTATGCAACATTGAAAAAAGGTGGATTTTACGTAACAGACATCGGTTGCAACAGAGAACCGAAGGATGTTGCCAAAAGCTTGATCGAGGAAAAACCTGAGGTTTTGGTTGTAAGCACGAATAACGGATTTGCGCTTTCCTACGCCAAAGAGCTTAAGCGGCTTATGGAAGAAGCCGGTATTTGGGGAAAAACAAAAATTTTTATGGGCGGAAGATTGAACGAGGATGCAGGGCAGGCGGTACCGGTCGATGTAACCGACGACCTTGCCGGACTTGGAATAACGCCATGCAATACAATCGAAACGCTGATCGATCTGATCGGCGCAACCCTGTAAAAGGGTGTTCTATATAAATAACAAAATTTTGGCCCATACGGGAAATATGATTTCTGCTGATTTTCCCGTATGGGCTGTTTATCATTTGATTATTAATATCCGCTGAACAAATCAATAACAGAAGAAAATCGAAGAATGCGTGAGCATTCTTACGATTTTTGAGAATTTTGATTTGCCCCAAGTGCAAGTTTTTTGGGGATATTCCACCAAAAAACTTGCAATTGGGGCGGCTCTTCTTCTCGATGCGCCGGTTCAGCGAGATATCAAAGAGTGCTGCACAGATTGAAAACCGCACGTTTTCAATCTGTCACACGGCTTTTGCCGTGCGAACAAACCGAAAATCGGTTTGTTCAGTAGACACTATTTATTTCAGCGGATCAGATAAACTTTTTGCGTATGAAGGGAAGGAGAACAGGCATGGTAAAAAAAGTAAAACATCGGACACAGGAACTGACACGAATGCTCTCTCCTGCTTATTTTGAGAGGTAACGGTGTTCAGCCGGAATCTTTCTTGCACAATGATTCTAATAAAGAGGGCGTTCGTTCTATTCTAATGCTTAAGCAAAAAATATTAAGAAGAGAGCGTGGATCTTATGATAAAAGAAATCAGAGAGCGTCTGAAAGAATTGGGATTGAATGACCTGCCGGATGGCAAACAGATTGTCAGAGAAGGAAAGGAAAAGTCAAAAAATGTTACGGTTGGAAAGACGCTCTTTATGGAGAAATACGGCGTATCCTCCGAACGTGAATATAAGGAACGGATGAAAGCCAAAAAAGAAATCATGTTCCATTTTCAATATGGACTGACCGACTTCGAGAAATCTGCCGACGGGCTTCGCTACATCTATGAAGAAGCAACAAAGCGAGGACACAGAATCGATCGCTATGGCTTGACACTTGACCGGGTCATGGGCCTTCCGTCCGAACTTCGGAAGCACATGAACCGCGAAACCGGGCTAAAGCTTGAAGATGATGAGTGGGCAAAGCTGGGGCAGGTCGTTCCGATGCAGCCTCATTTTGGAGATTATATTGTTAATGTTCCGGCGGCGGAAGAAAACCTGATCAATGCCTTAAAAGGCGGCGGAACTACGGTTGGAAATTTTTCAGCGTTTTTTACTTATGAGTATCCGAATTGGAGCGATACGATTCTCTGGACCGAACGGTTTATCAGGAGCATGGGCATTGCTTCGGGGCTTCGTGACAAGGGTGTTATGATCCATTCGAATTTGGACGACGGCTTTGGCGGAATGTTCTATGACCGCGCATCGATCATCGGCATGGCAATGTTCGATTATTATGTCGTAAACAATCTAATCGGCGCAAAGCTTGCACCCGCTTTTGGAAATACAATGCGGGAGCCGCTTGCAAGAATGAGCATGATATCTGTGCTCCATAAGATCCATGGCCCGGAGATTGTCGGCACCATGGTCAACGGCGATACCTTAAGCTCAACGCGTGACTTTGACAGAAACTACGGCGCAACGTCCGCGTATCTAATTAATGATATCGTTATGCAGATGTATAAGCCAACCGGTCATGCGGTTCAGCCGATGCCCGTAACGGAGTCGGTTGTCATTCCGACGCCGGATGACAATCTAAAAGCGCAGATGCTTGCCGCACAGCTTGCGATCGAAGCGGAACATCAGTATGAAGTTACCGACTTTAAGAAAATTGAAGAATTTGCGGAGTATGGATATCAGAAAGGCAAGTGTTTCTTTGAAAGAATGATGGAAGCCTTCTCGGACGTTACCGACATCGAAGATCCGTATAAGCTCTGCTACGGGATCAGGCTGCTCGGACCAAATGAGCTAGAAAATATGTTTTGTGATGAGACACCGTTCCATGGAACCGCGATTGATCGCCAGCCGTACATAGAAACTCCCGTTTATAAATTGGTAACCTCGATGATCCGCGATACGCTTGACAAAGTTGTAATCACCGAACGGCTGACTGAAAAATTATCAGGAAAAAAAGCCGTTATCGCATCAACCGATGTGCATAAAATGGGAAAAATGATTGTTCATGCCGTTTTGAAAAAAGCCAGCATAGAAGTCGTAGACATTGGTTGCCAAATTGATCCTTACGAAGTGGTGGAAAGTCTTAAAAAAGAAAAACCGGAAATTCTTATTTTAAGTACATATAACGGTTTTGCCCTTTCCTATGCGAAAGAACTTAAAAAGCTTGCAAAAGAGGCTGGGATCTGGGGAAGTATTAAGATCTTTATGGGCGGAAGACTGAACGAGGATGCAGGGCAGGCGGTGCCGATTAATGTTACAGAAGATCTTGCTGAAATGGGCATTCAGCCCAGTCATCAAATCGAAGGGCTTATTGATTTGATTGATGCTGTCCTTTGATAGGTCTTTAATGTATTCGCGCTTGTCAGACTGATTGCCCTAAAAACAATAGTCCAGGGTATTTAATAAGACTAAATAAATTTATCTTTATAGCGATCATAACCCGAAGGTCGTAGGTTCAAATCCTGGCTCCGCAACTAAAAAAACCCTTGAGGCTCTGAGCTTCAAGGGTTTTTGATTTTCCGTTCCTAACTTTAAGTCACTTGATTCTAACGCTTTAATGCTGAGCATGAATATTTAGTGTTTTTGTAACGGGATCAATTATCAAAAACTCTTTTTACATGTCCGTAATTTATTACAATTTACTCCGTTGCAATTTTGCTTCCGCATTTTCTCAATCTCTTTCTAAGCGATTTTACCATTTCTTTCCGGACTTAAATAGTGGCTTTGTTTCCCGGGGCCAAAGAAAGAACAATTGACTTTTCACCATTTTGAGCAGATTCATCATTGACAACCAAACGGTCCCGGTATGCTGCCGGGCTGAGGCCGGTAAAAGTCTTAAAGGCCTTGTAAAAATAACTGTAATTGTAAAAACCGACTTTGATTGAGATGTCGGTGATAGGGATGTCTCCGCCCAAAAGATATCTCGCCCTTTCCAATCGCTTTGAAACAATATAATTGTTTAATGTGTAGCCGGTGTGCTTTTTGAATAAACGGCAAATGTAATACCTGTCTCTTATACACATCT
>JANZZB010000160.1 GCA_026419635.1 Clostridiales bacterium
AACGAACTCAAAACAGGACATCACGCTGTCATTACATCCGTAGGCGGAGAAGGAGTTTTACGTCGGCGTCTTTTAGATATGGGACTTACCCCAAAAACAAAAGTTTTCGTACGCAAAGTTGCACCTATGGGCGATCCGATCGAGCTTTCTCTCAGAGGTTATGAGCTGACAATTCGCGGTGAAGATGCATCAAAAATAGAAATTTCACCTACTTAAGAGCCGAGATGAACCTTTAATTTTTTTAATTGTTCTTTGCAGCATAAGATTTAGATACAAGTAGAAAAAATAGACATACCATTTCGGGTACATTTAGATTACCCGCCATTTTTAAAATTAAATCCTACAGTTCAAGGGCATCAAATGATAAAATTTTGGCAAGCCGCTTGCCCCAATGCGGCAACCGCACCAATAAAATTTTAATATTGGGCGGCAGGAGCATAATATGACTTTTGCATTAATCGGAAATCAGAATAGCGGAAAAACAACCCTTTTTAATCAACTTACCGGAAGCAACCAACATGTCGGAAACTTTCCGGGCGTGACGGTTGAAAAAAAAGAGGGTCGTATTCGAAATACAAAAAACGTAACTGTCGTCGATCTTCCGGGCATCTATTCCCTTTCCCCGTATACCGCCGAGGAAGTCGTCACCAGAGATTTTTTACTAAACACTCATCCGGATGGAATTATTAATATTCTGGATGCAACGAATATTGAACGAAATTTGTATTTGACACTCCAGCTGATTGAACTCAATATTCCAATGGTAGTCGCGTTAAATATGATGGACGAGGTAACCGCTTCCGGCGGATCAATTGATATTCAGACACTCGAAGAGAAACTCGGGGTTGACGTTGTTCCGATCTCAGCAAATAAAAACCAGGGGGTAACGGAACTTGTTTCGCGTGCCATAAAAGTAGCAGAACAGAAGAAACTTCCGGAAAAACTCGACTTTTGTTCCGGCGAAGTGCACCGGGCAATTCATGCCGTCGCACATTTAATTGAAGATCATGCGCAAGCGATTCATATGCCTTTGCGTTTTGCGGCTACAAAGCTTGTCGAAGGAGATCAGCCTACCATCGATGCGCTAAAAATTAACCAAAATGAACTTGAAACCTTGAGACATATTACCGACGAAATGGAAGCCTCCGTTGAAATGGACCGCGAAGCCGCGCTTGCCGATATGAGATATACGTATATTGAAAAACTTAGCAAATCTGCTGTTCATAAGGCCGGTGAAACAAAAGAACAGCTTCGTTCTGTACAAATCGATAAAGTACTGACGCATAAATACCTGTCTATTCCGATTTTTCTTACGATTATGAGCTTTGTTTTTTGGCTTACGTTTGGAGTCATCGGGCCGTTTTTCGGTGACATATTGACCTTTTTTATTTCTTATATTACAAATGCAACCGATCAACTGCTTACGAACATAGGTATGTCTAAAACCATGCATTCGTTGATCATTGACGGTGTTTTTGCAGGAGTCGGAAGTGTACTTTCTTTTCTTCCGGTCATTCTCGTTCTTTTCTGTTTCCTTTCTTTGCTTGAGGATAGCGGCTACATGGCCAGAGTCGCTTTTGTTATGGATAAGCTGCTTCGAAAAATCGGTCTGTCGGGTCGATCTTTCGTTCCCATGCTGATTGGATTTGGCTGCTCGGTGCCTGCTATTATGTCTGCTCGTACACTATCCAGCGAGCGGGACCGAAAAATGACCATCATGCTGACACCATTTATGTCCTGCAGTGCAAAGCTTCCGATTTATGCTGTGTTTACCGCAGCGTTCTTCCCCAAAAACGGGGCGCTCGTCATGATTCTTTTATACATCCTGGGAATGACTGTCGCAATTTTATACGGTTTGTTATTAAAGAAAACATTATTCCGCGGCAATCCGGTTCCTTTTATCATGGAGCTGCCGGCTTATCGTTTTCCGTCTTGGAAAAGCATTTCATTACATATATGGGGAAAAGCAAAGGACTTTATCTACCGTGCGTTTACCGTTATTTTTATTGCAACGATTATTATTTGGGTTTTACAAAGCTTTGATTTCCGGTTTAATCCGGTTTCAAACAGCGAAGGCAGCATGCTGGCTGCAATCGGCTCTACTATTTCCCCTATTTTCGCCCCGCTTGGATTTGGAGATTGGCGTGCGTCTACCGCTCTGATCACAGGGCTGATTGCAAAAGAGGCTGTTGTAAGTACACTGGCCGTGTTGACGGGAGTCGGCGATCCGGCCGCGCTTACACCGGTTCTTGCTCATCTGTTCTCTACCCTGTCCGCTTTTTCTTTCCTATGTTTTACACTTTTGTATATGCCCTGTATCGCTGCATATTCGGCAATTCGCCGGGAATTTGGTTCCACCCTTGAGTCCTTCTGTGCAATGATCATTCAAACCGGAATTGCCTGGTTGGTTGCGTTTTTCGTTTTTCGCATCGGTATCCTGCTCGGACTCGGTTAGTCTGCTGATTAAAATAAGGGGGTAGAGTAACTTTATGAATTATGTTGATTACGCAGCCATTGCAATTATTTTGCTTCTTATTTATTTTGCATTTAAAAAAATTCGCAAGAAAAAGGGCTGTGGTGAGTGTTCTAGCTGCCCTTATCATAACGGCTGCGAAAAAAAAGAAAAAGATCAAAAATAAAGAAACTGTAATGTGCCCGGAATCATTTCCGGGCACATTTAGCGGAATAACCGAAAACATTCGACTTAAAAACAAAAAAATTGATATATTTACCTCTTTACATCATCAATGAACGATGATATTCTTCTACTAGGAATTTAGACAAAATATGAAATTGTTTTTTATGCAATATGAACAAACCATAGAGTAAATTCATCTTAAATCATTACGTTTTTACGAATCAAGTGGAAAGGATCTATATGGGAACGGTAACAATCGAAAAAAAACGTCCTGTACGCAGAAAAAAACGAATTTCTGTTAAAGCGATATTATTGGTTACCATATTGCAACTTACAATTGTCATGTATCTGGGCTGTATGATGATTTTTTACGGCCCGTTTCCAACGCTAAGGCGTTATATAGTAAACACCGCAATGGCTACATATTCTCACCAGTATATTGCGCAAGCCTTTTTATCAAACGATCAAATTCAAAGAATTATAAGCGAAGGTACCTCAACATTTGATATTGAGCAAAATGAGTCCGGCGTTACGATAAAAAACTCAGGCAGCAAAAATGTCGAGGTTTACAAAATAAATGGTTCCCAATACGAGGGATATATGTTGGTTGTAAGCGATCCGTTCAGGGTTAAAGTCGGATATTCAAATCAGCTTGGCAAACAGGGACAGACAACAAGTGCTATTGCAAAAGAAAATAACGCGATCGCCGCAATCAACGGCGGTGGTTTTAACGATTCAGCCGATAGCGGAAGGCTTTGGGCTGGAACCGGTGCAAACCCCACAGGATTTCTGATTTCCGGCGGTGAAATCATTTTTAAAGATAGAAGTCTTGGTAAAAACCAAAAACTGAGCGTTATGGCCATGGATGAAAACGGCAAACTTATCGTAGGAAAACATAGTATAAATGAGCTGATGAAGCGTAATGTAAATGAGGCCATTACTTTTGGCCCCGCACTGGTCATCAACGGAAAAGCAGCTTTTCGCGGTGATGGAGGACAAGGCATGAACCCTCGGGCGGCAATCGGTCAGAGAAATGACGGGTC
>JANZZB010000161.1 GCA_026419635.1 Clostridiales bacterium
GTACAAGTCCTACAAGGGCGAAGTTGGCAAGGTGGCACCGAACCTGCTTGAGAGAAACTTTGAGGCGGAAAAGCCAAATCAAAAATGGGTAACGGATGTGACAGAGTTTAGTCTTTTCGGGCAGAAGCTTTATCTATCGCCAATACTCGACCTATACAGCAGAGACATTGTGAGCTACTCGATCTCGGATAAACCAATCCTGTCCATGGTGACAGATATGTTGGACAAAGCTATTTCGCAGATACCTGACGGGGCGAATCTCATTCTTCACTCCGACCAGGGCTGGCAGTATCAGCACAAGCTATATCAAAGGATGTTGCAAAAAAAAGGAATCCAACAGAGCATGAGCCGTAAAGGCAATTGTCTAGACAACGCCGTGATTGAAAACTTCTTCGGCCTGCTTAAGAGTGAATTGCTGTATTTGCAAGAATTTGAATCTATGGAACATTTCAAAAAGGAGCTCATTGACTATCTCTATTACTATAACTACCGCCGCTGCAAAGAAAAACTAAAGGGCTTGCCACCTGCGATTCACAGACGGCAAGCCCTCGAGGCTGCTTAATCTAATATTTGTCTAACTTTTTGGGGTCATTTCATAATCGGGTCTGCTTTTTTATATCCAGTAAAGAAAAAACATTCGAAACGGTTATAACTTAAAACAAATTCATATGCTTCGAATAGTAATAGTGCACAGAGTAAATGATAACAAAATATAACATGTGTTTTATAAAAGGAATTGAACAATAAGTACAGGAAATTGTAAAAGTTTTATATCAGTCTGCATGCATATGAATGAAGTTACATTAAAGGTGTGCTAAACCAGTAAGAAAATCGGGTCATTTATTCGAAAAATCAGTCTAAAATCTTTATTTAATGGCCTTCTATAACCGAAAAACCTTGAAAAAAGGACTTTTCTGTGGTATATTTTCTCTATTAGTTTTTACGAAGAGACAAAAAACAGGTTAGGCGGATCATTATGGAGTTAATTGAATCGGCAAAGGAATATCAAGACCAACTTGAGTATTTAAAAGGCAACATTGGAAAGCCGGCTGAAGTGAACGGTTACGTTCATCGTGTCCGGGATTTCGGCGATGTTGTCTTTATTATTTTACGTTTAGACCGAGGGCTGTTACAGTGTATTTCCAGCGATTCGGTTACAGGCGCTGAACTTCAGAACTTGAAAGATGGAATGTGTTTAAGAGTTTCCGGAGTCGTGCATACGGAAGAACGTGCGGAAAATGGATTCGAATTGATTATTGACAAATATGAAATCCTGGCAAAACCAGCCGCACAGCTTCCTGTTCCACTTGGAAAAAAATACATGGGATTATCGTTGGATACCGATCTTCCTTTGCGCCAGATTACCCTTAGACATCCTATAAAACGTGCTGTTTTTAAGATACAGGCGGAGATTGCTAACGCATTTGGCTCACATTTAACATCTCAAGGTTTTACAAAAATTCATACCCCAAAGATTGTGTCTGCGGGTGCCGAGGGTGGAGCGGACATTTTTAAGGTGGATTATTTTGGAATGCCGGCCTATTTGTCGCAAAGTCCGCAGATGTATAAACAATATATGGCCGGGGTTTTTGGTCGTGTTTACGAAATCGGCAGTGTATATCGCGCTGAACGGCACAATACGTCCCGACACTTAAACGAATATATCGGACTCGATCTCGAAATGGCTTTTATCAACGGAATGAACGATGTGATGCAAGTACAAACAGGTGCGCTAAAAGCTATGGTAGAGAGCGTTAAAAAGAATTGCGAGCCGGAGTTACAGTTGTTAAATGCAAAATTGCCGACAATCGATAAGATCCCTTCTGTTCGCTTTTTTGAAGCAAAAGAAATCATAACTCAAATAACTGGTAAGCCGCCTAAAAATAAATTTGACTTAGATCCCATCGAAGAACAGCAGCTTTGCGAGTGGGCAGAAAAAACACGCGGCAGTGAATTTATTTATGTAACCCATTATCCATCCAAAAAACGTCCGTTTTATGCGAAAGACGACCCTGAAAATCCGGAACTTGCTTTAAGTTTTGACCTTTTATTCCGTGGGCTTGAGGTTACGACTGGGGGACAAAGGATAAACGATTATGATGAACAGGTCCAGAAAATGAATGCTCGAAAAATGGACATTTCTCTTTTCGATTCCTATCTTACCATGCATAAATATGGCATGGCGCCGCACGGCGGGCTGGGTATGGGACTTGAGCGTCTAACAATGAGGCTTCTTAATTTACAGAATGTCAGAGAGGCATCTTTGTTCCCGAGAGATATGTCAAGATTGGTGCCATAAATAAAAAGAAAAAGCGGCGATCGCCGCTTTTTTTATTTAATTAATTCGGCTGAAGCCTTTGTGTAACGATTCACTTTTTCCTGTAACACTTCTTTTGAATCACCGGATGCCAGTATATATGTTTTGATTTTTGGTTCTGTTCCGGATGGTCTGACTATAAAGCGCGTATTATCAACTAGTTCAAAATAAAGAACATTGGAACCTGAAATATCAAGAGGCTCGGTCTGACCTGTTACTATATAACGCGTTTGTCCGGAAAGATAGTCACGAACGCGCAAAACAGGAGTGCCACCTATTCGAGCCGGAGGATAGGCTCTTAAATTATCCATCAGTTTTGTCATGTGTGTAAGCCCGTCAACCCCGGGCATTACGGAGTTAATCGTATTTTCCTGAAAGAATCCATATTCTTGATAAAGTTTTTGCAAAGCATCGTATAATGTCATTTTTTTTGTTTTATAATAAGCCGCCATTTCGGAAATTAAAACCGCAGCTGTAACGGCATCTTTATCTCTGGCATGATTTCCAATCAAATAACCATAGGACTCCTCGAAAGCAATTAAAAAGGAAAAGGAACCGGACTCTTCGAATTCTTTGATTTTCTCTGCCATGAACTTAAAACCGGTAAAGGTATCAAAACAAGGCACACCGTTTTTTTCGGCAAGGACACGTGCCATCTCGGTAGTGACAATTGTTTTAATGACAGCGGCATTTTGGGGCAAAGTGTGATTAAGCTTTTTTGCTTGAATTAAATAATCGATTAGCAAAACGCCGATTTGATTACCGCTGATTGGATTATACTCTCCGGAAGAATCTCTTAAAACTACGCCGATTCTATCTGCATCGGGATCGGTACCTATAATCAGATCGATATTTTTTTCTTTTGCAAGACTGATTGCAAGTTCGAATCCGGCTTTTTCTTCAGGATTCGGGCTTTTAACAGTTGGAAAGTTGCCGTCGGGGATCATTTGTTTATCAACGTAGCAAATGTTTTTATAACCAAGCCGCCGGAGCGCTTCGGGAACAAGCTTATAACCGGTTCCATGGAATGGTGTATAAACAAGAGCCATTTCGTCCGATACAGTTTTTACAAATTCCGGATTAACGGCTGCTTTCATAACATTTTTCAGAAATTCTTCATCTATATCGTTTCCAATCAAACGTACGAAGCCTGTATTCTGCGCATTTTCAAAGGGTATATTTTTTATTCCGGCAAATATATCGATTTTATCCATTTCTTTAGCAACGACAGAGGCTTCCTCCGGAGGAAGCTGCGCACCATCTTCCCAATAGACCTTATAGCCATTGTATTCTTTCGGGTTATGGCTGGCTGTAATGTTAATGCCGGAAATGGCATGGAGATGTCTAATTGCAAAAGAT
>JANZZB010000162.1 GCA_026419635.1 Clostridiales bacterium
AGATGTGTATAAGAGACAGCTGATGGCCATGTAAAAGATGGCAGCCTCACTGTTGATCCTGGATTCATCGGTGCGATTAAAGCTTATAACAGCACAAACAAAATGCTTACACTTTACACCAGCTTAACTGGATCACAGTATCAGTCGATTTATTCCATTACAGACGATACAGTCATTGATTATATTGATGATGACAACTGCGCTGGCACGACCGGAACTTCCTTCCCGAAGATTTCCGCGGTTGACCTTGCAGCTAACAAGGGTAACGTCTACTATGTAGAAGATCCTGATAATGCTGGAGAACTCCTCTACCTCGCAATCGACACAACAGCTGAGCTTGACTAAGATTTAGTCTAAAGTTTAGTCTTTGCGCCCCGCGGCAATAGCCGCGGGGCGTTTTTTCTTTAAACGTTAATGTTTACTTTTTCTTCATTGATTTTTTATATTAAAAAGAGTAGGATAAAATTAAATGAATTACCAAATTTGGAAGGAAAATACAATGTATAAAAAAATAACGATAAGCCTCTCGATTATTATTCTCATATGTGTTTTGTTTACGATATCAGCATTTGCTTCGTTTACGGACGAAAGCGTTATTGTAAACAAAGAAGCCGTAATTTACCTAACCGAGAATGGAATCATTAATGGTTTTAAAGACGGTACATTTCGGGCCGCAAACAACGTAACCCGAGCAGAATTTGCAAAGATGGTTTTTATTATGGAAAGGGATACATCTGATGCGGGGAGCTATGTAAATCAGGCACCGGAACTTTCGGATATCCACGGACATTGGGCAAATGGCTATATTTCCGCTCTTTATAAAGAAGGAGTGATTGCCGGAAAATCGAATAATCGTTTTGATCCCGACGGATTGGTTACCGGTTTTGAAATGGCGAAAATGCTTCTGGTTGCGACAGGAACCGATGCAAAAACGGCAGGGCTAACCGATGCCGGATGGATGATAAAAACAGAGTCGCTTGCCAGAGATGAAGGAATGCTTACTAATTATACGGTTGCCCTTTCCGATCCCGCGACGCGAGATCATGCCGCGTTAATGATTTATAACGCGATGACAAACGGTGAGAATAGTGCTTCGAGCTACAAGCTTTGTGCAGTTACCGCTGTGCAAAACAATCAAGTTAATATTTTGGACCAGGATGGGCGAAAGGCAAGCTATTCAAGTTTAGACATATCGATGGCTCCAACTTCGGGAGATATCTATTATTATAAAGAGGACCAAGGCAAGCTGATATTAAAGAAGCTGAACCGTGTCAGAGCAAAGAATACAATGCGTACGTCCGGTATTCAAACATACTGGAGCGGCGATAAAATTGTTACAATTGACGGAGAACCGTACCAGACAGACGCAGACACGGTTATTTTTATAAAAAACAACAGGGAAGGACTCCCTGGTAAATATACGTATGATTTTCGGGTTTACAAAGCACAATCATTAAAAACCACTTATGCGGGTTCGGTGGTGTCCGATGCAATCCTTGAAACAAATAACGGAAAAACAGTTGCGAGGCTGATCGTTTGCGATATGGATACTTACGATGTATCCAAAAGAAGCGCGACCGGTATTGCCTATGTTACAGACGATTCTATTGTTTCGGTTACCGATTTGAAACAGGTTCTGGTATCTTACCCAATGTTTGCCGGACATGAAAAAGAGTTGTACATGGTTTACGACTCTGAACCGGGTTCCTTTCCATCTCTGAAGGGACAATTTGTAACGTATGAAATCAATTCACAGGGGAGGCTTAAAACCACCCCGACAGCCACACCAGTAACAGGGCTGTCCCTTACCCACGCGCAGAATACCTTTGTGCTTGGCGAGATTATGGGATATGACTCCAGCGTGCAAAAAGTGCAGATTGACGCCTCAGGAGACAGCCGGATTTTTGCCTTTGCGGAAGACTATAAAATTGTCTATCTTGATACGAAAAATCAGCAAGGTGCTGACAATGGCACAATCGCAAAAGGTAACGGCAAAACAAACTGTGTTTATTATGCTAACGCAAGCAATCAAATTGTAACCCTATTTATTGATGTTAACGGGCAGATTCAATAGTGTTTTAATAGATTTAGTAAAAGCGGCAAAATGCCGCTTTTTTGTTTTCTTATTTTATTTTGTTCGATACGCAAAAAGCGGTATAATAGAAAATGGGAGATATTAGAAAGGAGTGAAAACAGTATATGGGCCGGATCAAAAAAATCGTATTCTCTAGACTGTTTTTTACTGCTTTATTCGTCATAGCGGAAGTTCTTGTTATAGCCGCACTTGTATATTACCTTTCCGCCGCCGCGATTTATATCTATATCTTTTTTCAGATTCTCAGCTTTGCTATTTTAATATGGCTTTTTCAGACGACAGATAATCCGTCTTATAAATTAATGTGGGCCCTTTTTATTGTAGTCATTCCGGCTTTGGGCGGAATTTTCTATATTCTGTTCGGGGGAAAGCATATTAGCCGTGAAATGCGGAGACGTTTTAACAGGGTTTATCCGGAAACCTCAAAATGCAGACATGAGGTCGATAAAAATCAAGTGGATCGTGTAAAACGATTTGATCCCGCGCTCGGACGCCAAGCCGAGTATATTGCAAATGTGGCAGGAGCACCGGTTTTTGTCAATTCAGACTGCAAATACTTTCCATCCGGGGAAGCGATGTTTGTCTGCATGTTGGAAGAACTAAAAAAAGCCAGACGCTTTATTTTCATGGAGTATTTTATCATTGAGCGCGGAATCATGTGGGACTCCATTCTCGAAATCTTAAAAGAAAAAGCCCAAAGTGGAGTCGATGTCCGAATTTTATATGACGATATCGGATGCAGTCTTACTTTGCCGCGCTGTTATCCACAGAAATTAAGAAGTTATGGCTTCAGGGTAGGTATTTTTAACCGCTTTAAACCCCGCCTCGACGCTTTTATGAACAGCCGTGATCACAGAAAAGTCTGTGTGATTGACGGAAACGTCGGCTTTATGGGTGGCATTAACCTGGCGGATGAGTATATCAACCAAAAACCCCGTTTTGGTTATTGGAAAGACTCGGCAGTGATGGTGCGCGGTGACGCTGTCGCCGGTATGACAAAAATCTTTTCAGAGTTGTGGCTATTTACGATTGGGGAAAGAATTCCTTTGGAAAAGTTTGCTCCGACACAAAAATTTAAAACCGACGGGTTTGTTCAGCCGTTTGGAGATCAGCCGCTTGACGAATGTAATGTCGCGGAGACGGCTTACCTTACAATGATTAATCACGCGACGAAATACCTTTATATTACAACGCCGTATTTAATTCTAGATAACGAAGCGATTACTTCACTATGTATGGCCGCCAGATCCGATGTCGATGTTCGAATTATTTGTCCGGGAATTCCCGACAAAAAGATGGTCTTTCTTGTTACACAATCCTATTACGAGCAGCTTGTCAGGGCAGGTGTCAAGATTTACGAGTATCAGGCGGGTTTTGTTCACTCCAAGATGTTTGTCTGCGATGATAAAGTCGCAATTGTAGGAAGCGCTAATATGGATTATCGGAGTTTATATCTCCATTTTGAATGCTGTACCGCGTTTTATTATTCTTCTGTTGTTGCCGCTGTTAAAAATGATATCATAGATATGATCTCTCACAGTACGGAAG
>JANZZB010000163.1 GCA_026419635.1 Clostridiales bacterium
GACCGGATGGCTCTCGACTTAAGCCAGTCCCGAAAAGCGCGTCTACAATAATATCGGCGTTATTATACACTGTCTTAATTTCCTCATTGATTTCAACAACGTTAATCACATTACCGCCGACTTCAACATATCTTCTTTTCATTTCCGAAGTATCGGGTGCCATATCCTTCCCGTCCGGAATAATCACATTTACAGTTTGAGCATTTTGCAAAATAGCCAGCCGCGCAACAACAAAACCGTCGCCTCCGTTTTTTCCGCGTCCGGAGATTACAACGATATTCTTACCGGATAGATGCCCCATATGTTCGGCCATCTTTCGTCCGGCGTTTTCCATTAAGAGTGTTGAAGGAATATCGAACTCTTCAATTGCCTTTCGGTCAATTTCTGCGATTTGGTTTGATGTAACAAGCTTCATAGTCTGTCCGTCCTTGATCTGTCAATCATCTTTAACAGCTATAACTGTCGCCACCGCATAACTTGCACAATGAGATATGGAAAGTTCAAATTTAAGCCCAAAATATTTTTCTTTGCAAAAATTTAACAGATGAATATACGGTTTTCCATTTTCATCGTGATCAACTTCAATTTCTTTTAACGGAAGGCTCAAAATACCGGTATTACATGCTTTTAAAAATGCTTCTTTTGCACAAAAAATGCCTGCAGCACTTTGGTATTTTAATTTCCCTTTTCCTGAGATATATTGGAGTTCCCTTTCGGAAAAAACTCTGTTCATAAAAGATTGTTTCGTAATAAGACGCTCAAACCGGGCACACTCAACGATGTCAACCCCAGTTCCACGGATATGCATTAAGCTTCACCAACAAATTTGGATTCAAATTTGTTTTTCATTCCTTTTAACATTAAACCATCCGGTTCAAAGAAAAGAACTGCGCGCTCTCCTTTTTGCTCGTCCGTATAAATCATAAAATATTTGATGAATGCTTTTTTATCGGAAAGTACATCTTTTTGTAATGTAATTTCATCTGTATTGTATTTTTTTAAATATTCTTCTTTAGCAGGCGCAATGATTTCTATTGCGCTATTGTTAATTTTTATAAAACTTTTTCTTTTTTTCTTTGAAATAATTTTATCTACAAGAAATTCATCTTCATTTAATATATATTCAAACTCTATATAGGAACCTTTTATTCTTACTGTCATGATATAGGCGACAACTAATGATAAGATCGGAGCATATTTAGAAGGCACGTTTTGAAAAAACAAATAAATAAACAGGCCTCCAAAGGAAAGAAATAAGATATTTATTACCCAATCAGCGGTGGTTAAAATTTTTCTTAGTCTGGTTTTTGCTATAAAGTCGATCATTTTATACACTCCAAACGTTATTTTATAAATGTTTCAATAACAAGGTATATCAAAATATTAATTAATTATATTTTATTTCCTGTATCTAGTCAAATACAGGCACTGCGGTTATCCATTAAAAATACATAAACAAGTCGCATTTTATCATCCCGTTATATAGCTTTCTTTTCTTGACAGCTTTACGTCCGAAAACTCTTTCAAATTCATCATGTGATGATATTAAATAGATTTTCCAACGGTCAAGTCGATTTGTAACTGCTCCGAAATCATGATAAAGCTTTTCGGCTTCCGATTTCTCTAACATCCTCTCACCATACGGCGGATTTGTAACAATTAATCCTTCGGTTGTCTCTCGCCTGAATAATAGGGCATCAGCCTTTTCAAAACGAATGAGTTTATCGACGCCGGCTTTTATTGCATTATTTTTTGCAATTTCTACGGAGTTTTGGTTTATATCTCCGCCCCAAATTCGATACTGGCCCGTATATTCAAGACTCTTTGCTTCCTCAATCGCGCTTTTCCAAAACGTATCTTTCAAAAAATCCCATGACATAGCGTCAAACTTTCGGTTTAACCCCGGCGCTCTGTTTAATGCGATAAGAGCGGCTTCGATCGCAATCGTCCCTGACCCGCAAAACGGATCACAAAACTCATCTTTCCCGCGGTATCGTGAAAGATGAACCATTGCCGCAGCCAGCGTTTCACGAAGCGGGGCTTCATTTCCGATTGCGCGATATCCCCTTTTATGAAGTCCAGCACCGGATGTATCCAGATACAAAGTAGCAACATCTTTCATAACAGAAAATTGAATCTGGTATTTTGCACCCGTTTCCTCAAACCATTGTATTCCATATTTACTTTTCAGCCGTTCAACAACTGCTTTTTTGATAATGCTCTGACAGTCCGGTATGGATTCGAGTTTAGAATTTAACGAATGTCCTTTTACAGGGAATGCCCCGTCTTTAGGAATATAATTTTCCCAAGAAAGTGCCTTTGTTCCTTCGAAGAGCTCGTTAAAGGTGGAAGCCTTAAATTCGCCTATTTTTAGCAAAACGCGTTCAGCTGTCCTGAGGCGGATGTTTGCACGGGCAATATCCTCTTCCTTCCCGAAAAAAAGAACTCGTCCATTTTCTACACGAACATTCTGCATATTAAGACGTTTTAATTCGTCGCCTACGATCGATTCTAATCCAAATAAACAAGGGGTGCACATTTCCAGCATAATTTCACCAATTTCGTTTAATAACTTCATTAGAATTATATCGTATTAATTGCAAGTTGCAAACGGCACTTTTACAATATATAATAGATACTTGAAAAATATTTTCCATTATGATATAAGTATCAATATAATACGATGATGGAGAGAGTAGCGCAAAACACCTTTACAGAGAAGCCGGTTCAATGGCTGAAAGACCGGCAATGGGCGGTTGCGTGAAGTTCACTCCGGAGTTTCGCGGCTGAACGGACTATCTTGTAGGCTACGGCGTAAAACTGCGTTAAAGTAATCGGAGTGTTTGCTCTATGCAAAAAAATGGGTGGTACCGCGGAAGCGATGTCTTTCGTCCCAAGACAGGGACGAAAGGCTTTTTTGTTTTAAATATTTTGCGTTAAAAATCATAACTCATCCATAAACGTTTGTTTAGCATGTTACATGCTTCAATTCCTTATTAAATTGCCGATATTAAGCGGCGGAACGGAGCTAAAAAATGAAAGATCAGCTTATTGCAATCAGAAATGCTGCTGAGGCGGAGATACAGTCCGCTACGGACAAAGCGGGTTTGGAGTCTGCCCGCGTCAAATATCTAGGAAAAAAAGGAGAGCTTACGGCTATATTACGCGGTATGGGTGCGCTTTCTTCTGAAGAGCGTCCTGTCGTCGGACAGATTGCTAACGAAGTTCGTGAAGCAATTGAACAGGCAATTAGTCAAGCATCTTCACATCTTGAAGAATCCGCTCTTCTTAAAAAGATTCAGGAAGAAACAATCGACGTGACCCTGCCCGGTATAAAACCGGAAGTCGGAAAAAAGCATCCGTTGACAAAGGTCCTAAATGAAATTGAGGATATCTTTCTCGGAATGGGTTTTTCAATCGCGAGCGGTCCGGAAGTAGAATATGACTATTACAATTTTGAAGCGCTCAATATACCAAAAAATCATCCGTCACGCGATACGCAAGACACATTTTATATTTCTGAAAATGTAGTTTTACGCACACAAACGTCCCCTATGCAGATAAGAACAATGAAAAATACAAAACCTCCAATCCGTATCATTGCACCGGGACGTGT
>JANZZB010000164.1 GCA_026419635.1 Clostridiales bacterium
AAAGGAGGATTATTTTTTCTTCGCAAAGCTAAAGCTTTTTGGAACCACCGGCATTGCCGGTGGTATTCCTTATACAAAAAATGCACAATCCAAAAAGGATTGTGCAAATCATATTAGCGCAGATTAAGTCGGCTGTTTTCTATATCATTTTCAGGATACCTAGGCTTTACGAAATAAACAGATCTTTGTTATTCCGAAAATTCTTTCATTCATCATAATGCTCTAAAAAACTGTGTTTGCCGTTTTTGTCGGTATAGCCGATCACGGTATTTAAGTTGACGTTGTGTACGCTGTTAAAAATATTTTGGTCAATATATGAACTTGTCTGGCGGAATTTTTTTATCAATGTTTTCATTTCCTGACGTTTGGATACACCGCCATTGTCCCCCAGTACGCAATTTTCAGTAAAACGGCAAGCGCACTGAATAAACTGCAAGTCGTTATACCTTTTCCATTTAAGAATGTCCTCTTCCTTTACCATGTACAAAGGGCGAATGAGCTCCATCCCCTCAAAATTCGTGCTATGGAGCTTTGGCATCATGGTTTTGATTTCTGCGCCATACAGCATACTCATTAAAACCGTCTCAATCACATCGTCAAAATGATGTCCCAGAGCAATTTTATTACAGCCTATTTCTTTCGCTTTGCTGTACAGATAGCCCCTTCTCATTTTGGCGCATAAATAACAGGGGGACTGATCGGCTTCGGCGACGACGTCAAAAATTTTTGTTTCGAATATCTTGATCGGTATATTCAGAATACTGGCATTATCAATGATTCTCTGGCGGTTTAACGCGTTATAGCCGGGATCCATAACAAGGAACTCTAGACCGAAATAAAATTTTCCGTGCCTTTGTATCTCCTGCATGCATTTTGCCATCAGCATGGAGTCTTTTCCTCCCGAAATGCATACGGCAATTTTGTCGCCTTCTTTGATCAGCTTATATTGAACGACCGCCGAAGTAAACCTGTTCCAGATCTCCTTGCGATATTTTTTTATGATACTTCTTTCAACTTCCTGATACTTTTCCATAATAACCTCATAAGGTAAACTTTTTATAACATTCCGCAAAGCGATCTAAAAATATTTCAAGCTCTTTTTCGGTAGTCAGATGGCTCAGACTAATTCGAAGGGTTGACAATGCGGCTTTCCGGTCTTTTGTCAGCGCGTAAACGGGCCTAGAAACGGTATTGGGCGCACAGCAGGCTGACTTGGAGGATAGATAAATCTCGTCCTTTTCAAGCTCATGTAAAAATGCGGGAATTTTTACGCCCGGCAGACTTATGTTTAAGATAAACGGCACCGAATTTTTCGTACTGTTTATCCGGATTTTCGGAAAATTCTTCATCGCATCGCGAAGCTTCAAGTTTAAGGCATTCACGTAGATATAGTTTTTATCCATATCCCGGATTGCAAGGGACAGAGCTTCCTCCATTGCCGCAGCCAACGGCAAAACGGGTGTGCCGCTGCGGTAAGGCGTTGAGCTGATTCCGCCGTGAATAATCGGTTCAAGCATCACAGACGTTTTTTTAAGAAGTGCTCCGCAACCGTTTAGTCCGTAGAATTTATGCGGCGCAAAGGTAAACAAATCAACATTTTCGAGAGAAACCGGAATTTTTCCCACAGCCTGCGTAGCATCGACATGAAAAAAACAATTCGGATACCCTTTTAACAGTGTTCCGATTTGTTCAATTGGTTGACATAGCCCGATCTCGCTGTCTACACAACATACGGATACTAGAATGGTATCTTTGCGAAAAAGCTCCTTAAAATGATCGAGATCCACTACACCGTCTTTATTGATTTCCACATAATCCACTTCGTACCCGGCATTTTGTAAAAAAGCTACTGTTCCGTTTACAGAAGAATGTTCAAGGTACGTGGTTATAATATGCTTTCCATTATTTTTATATTTTTCCGCGATGCCTTTTATTGCAAGATTATTCGACTCGGTCGCTCCCGAAGTGTAGACAAGTTCATACTCGGACGCGCCGAGCATCTTCAACATATGCTGCGTACTTTCGTCAAGTCTGGCTTTCGCCAGAACTCCCAATGGATGCGACGAATTGGGATTTGCAATATATTGACGCGATGTTTCTAAAAAGACAGCCAAAACTTCTTCACGGACAGGTGTATTGGCTGCATAATCCAAATAAATCATGTTCCATCTCTTTTAATCTTTACTGTACTACGTTTCTTATACAATGCTTATCAGCATTATATCTATTTTTTGAATTCTTGTACAGCAATTGTGCTGTGCTTAGTTTAACAAACTTTATTTAAATGATCCTTGACGTATGGAACATAACTTTTTATATCGAAAAAGGAGTATCTCAGAATTACATTTTGAGACACTCCCTTTTATTACTGCAACAGATGATTTGGACTTTTCTTCGAAAACGTTTATCTAAGCCTACGGCTTTACTGATTCAAAATATTCATCAAAGGTCGAATACCTATCAATACAGTTTTCTTCTTTAAGCACGATAATTCTATTTGCCACTGTTTGAATAAATTGATGATCGTGAGAGGAAAACAGCAGGATACCTTTAAAGTCGATCAATCCGTTGTTTACCGCAGTGATGGACTCTAAATCCAGATGGTTTGTCGGCTGATCAATAAGCAGTACATTTGAGCCAAACATCATTAAGTAAGAAAACATGCAGCGTACCTTCTCGCCTCCGGAAAGTACGTTTACCGGTTTCAGTACATCATCGCCGGAAAACAGCATACGCCCTAAAAATCCGCGCAGATACGTTTCTGTATTGTCTTTCGAATATTGATTTAACCATTGCAGTATGTTCAGATCGCAATTTTCGAAAAATGCGGTACTGTCTTTTGGGAAATAGGATTGCGAAGTGCTGATTCCCCATTTGTACGATCCCGAATCTGGTTCCAGCTTTCCCGCTAATATTTCAAAAAGCGTTGTAATCGCTGTTTCATTTTCGCCAACAAAGGCAATCTTGTCACCTTTATTCACCTTAAATGAAAGATTCTTAAGAACTTCTACCCCATTCACTGTTTTACTGATTTGTTCTACGGTCAGAATTTCTTTTCCCGGTTCCCTGTCCATTTGGAAACCTATAAAGGGATATCTGCGGGAAGATTCTGGCAGATCCTCAAAAGACAGCTTTTCAAGCAGCTTTTTCCTTGATGTAGCCTGTCTGGCTTTTGATTTATTCGCTGAAAACCTTGCAATAAAGTTTTGGAGTTCCTTTGCCTTCTCCTCGCTTTTTTTATTCTGGTCACGTTTCATCTTTTGGATCAATTGGCTCGATTCATACCAAAAATCATAATTACCGACATAAATTTGTATTTTTGAATAATCGATATCTACAATATGTGTGCAAACGGTGTTTAGAAAGTGTCTGTCATGGGATACTACAATGACCGTTCCGGGAAATTCCATCAGAAAATCCTCAAGCCATTCGATAGACGCAATATCAAGGTGGTTCGTAGGTTCGTCTAAGAGAATAATACCGGGTGCACCGAAAAGCGCCTGCGCAAGCAGAACCTTTACCTTTTGCTTTCCATCAAGCTCACTCATTTGCGTATAG
>JANZZB010000016.1 GCA_026419635.1 Clostridiales bacterium
CGGTTATTCGGAGGAATCTGGCATTCCTTATGGCAGCGGTCTTATTAAAAACCGTTACGTCGGACGCACATTTATCCAACCGTCTCAGACACAGCGCGAGCGTTCTGTCAGCATCAAGCTAAACGCTTTGGCATCTTCTGTAAAAGGCAAAAAAGTTGTTATGGTAGACGATTCGATTGTCAGAGGAACAACTTCTGCTAATATTGTCAACATGGTCAGAGAGGCCGGTGCGACAGAGGTGCATATGCGCCTATCTTCTCCGCCATTTAGAAATCCGTGTTATTTCGGCACGGATGTACCCGACCGGGACATGTTGATTGCTCATAAATTAAGTGTAAGTGAAATCGGAAAGAAAATTGGTGTGGATAGCATCGGATATCTGCCGGTCGAAGCTCTGTATGATATTGAAAAAAAGTGTAAGAGAAAATTCTGTCTGGGCTGCTTTACCGGTTCCTATCCTTTGGACGAGCCTGATGTCAGCAGAAAGAATATTTTTGAACGGAGGATCGGCGAATGAACGATTCTAATAGCGAAAGCTATAAACGTGCCGGAGTTGACGTAACGGCTGGTTATGACGCAGTTCGTATGATGCGCCCTGATGTGGAAAAAACATTCATAAAAGGCGTTATGGGATCGATTGGAGGCTTTGGCGGCCTGTTCGAACCGGATATTTCCAATATGAAACGGCCGATTTTGGTTTCCGGTACCGATGGAGTCGGAACAAAACTGAAAATTGCTTTTTTAATGGATAAGCATGACACAGTCGGAATCGATTGCGTTGCTATGTGTGTTAACGATATCATATGCTCGGGAGCAACCCCTATGTTTTTTCTGGACTATATTGCTTTAGGAAAACTCAGTCCGGAAAAAGTCAAACAAATTGTTAAAGGTGTTTCGGACGGTTGCCTTCAGGCCGGATGCGCTTTAATCGGAGGAGAAACTGCCGAAATGCCCGGGTTTTATCCAGAGGACGAATATGACTTAGCAGGTTTTTCTGTGGGAATGGCAGATTACGATAATCTGATCGATGGCTCGACTATCAAACCGGGAGATGCACTCATCGCGATAGCTTCTTCTGGTGTGCATTCCAACGGTTTTTCTTTGGTTCGCAAAGTGTTGGACGTAAGTGAAAACACAATTGACCGCTATGAACCGGAACTTAAAAAAACGGTAGGCGAAGAACTTTTGACTCCGACAAGGATTTATGTTAATGCAATCAAGACACTTCGCTCGGCTGTTAAAGTGAAAGCGCTCAGCCATATTACGGGCGGAGGGTTCTATGAGAATATTCCCAGAATGCTGAAAGATGGAATTCGTGCGCAGATTGAGAAAAAGTCACTTCCGCGTTGTCCAATTTTTGATTTGATTATGCAACGTGGAAATATTTCTGAGCACGATATGTATAATACCTTTAATATGGGGGCAGGAATTGTTGGCATTGTTTCATCCGAAGACGCGTCGCGTGCTATTTTGGCACTTAACGCCGCAGGTGAACGGGCACATATTATTGGCGAATGTGCTAAAGGAGAGAAAGGCGTCTTTTTATACTGATAAAACTAGAAAAGGAACGGATCAAAAGCCATGTCTGATCAAATGCGTATTGCCGTTTTGGTATCGGGAGGCGGAACGAATTTGCAGGCGCTGATTGATGCGCAGGCAGAAAGAAAAATTAAAAACGGATTTTTGTGTGCCGTCGTATCCTCTAAAGAGGATGCATTTGCACTAAGCCGCGCAAGAAAAGCAGGGATTCCCGAATTTATTTTAGCGAGAAAAGATTATCCGATAAGCAGGCAGTATGACGAAGCTCTGATTCGATTGCTGGATAAGATCGGGGTCGATCTTGTTGTATTAGCCGGATTTATGAATGTACTTGGACCGGACTTTTGCAGCAAGTATAAAAATCGTATTATTAATGTTCATCCTTCTTTGATTCCTTCATTTTGCGGAGACGGATTTTATGGTTTAAGAGTTCATAAAGCTGCACTTTCCTGCGGAGTGAAAGTAACTGGCGCTACTGTGCATTTTGTAAATGAGGTTACCGACGGAGGAGCGATTATACTGCAAAAAGCAGTTGAAGTGAAAGATTCGGATACACCGGAAAGCCTTCAGATGAGGGTAATGAAAGAAGCGGAATGGGAGCTTTTGCCGAAAGCGGTATCGCTTTTTTGCGAAGGAAGACTACAGATAGAAGACGGGCATGTCCGTATATTGGAATAATAATTATTAATATTAGAGGTGAAGACAGTGAAAAAACGTGCACTTTTAAGTGTGTCCGACAAGACAGGTATCGTCGAATTTGCTAAAGCACTTGTCGAAATGGACTTTGAAATTGTATCAACCGGAGGCACGGCGGGCACGCTGATTAAAGCAGGCGTTCCTGTTATCGGGATCTCTGAGATTACCGGATTTCCTGAGTGCTTAGACGGAAGAGTAAAGACGCTTCACCCCATGGTGCATGCCGGTATTCTCGCAATCCGAAGCAATCAGGAACATATGCAGCAGCTTTCCGAACTTAATGTTACACCGATTGACTTAGTGGCAATCAACCTCTATCCGTTTAAACAAACAATACTAAAACCGGATGCCAAACTTGAGGAAGCGATTGAAAATATTGATATCGGCGGACCCACAATGATTCGTGCAGCTGCAAAGAACTGGCAGGATGTATGCGTAATCGTTGATCCATCGGATTACGACACTGTTTTGTCGGATCTGAAGCAAGGCGAAATTGCAAAAGAAACAAAATTCAGACTTGCCCAAAAAGTCTTTGAGCATACAGCGCATTACGATGCACTTATCGCTACTTATCTTCGCAAACAAGTGGGAATTGATTTCCCTGAAACGATCACATTCACTTACGAAAAAGCTCAGGATTTACGCTACGGTGAAAATCCACATCAAAAGGCTGTATTTTATAAAGAAATCGGCGACTTCAGCGGCACCATTGTGGCTGCGGAACAACTTTGGGGCAAAGAGCTTTCTTATAACAACATCAACGATGCAAATGGTGCGCTTGATACCTTAAAAGAATTTGGCGACGTTCCTTGTGCTGTAGCCGTAAAGCATGCGAACCCTTGCGGAGTAGGAATCGGGCAAACAATACTGGATGCGTATCAGAATGCTTACAATGCAGATCCCGTTTCGATCTTTGGCGGGATTGTAGCTTTAAACCGCTGCTGTGATCATTTGACTGCAGGCGAGATTTCTAAGATTTTTCTTGAGATCATCATAGCTCCCAGCTATACCGACGAGGCGCTCGAGATTCTGAAACAGAAAAAAAATCTTCGCATACTGCGCCTGCCGGAAATTTTACGTGTAAACGAGAATTCGATGCGGGACTTCAAGAAAGTTGCGGGGGGGCTTTTAGTACAGGATTTAAATTGCAGTCTGCTGTCTGGTGAGGAACTCAACGTCGTTACAGAGCGGCAGCCGACTGAAAAAGAAATGGAAGCACTGCTATTTGCTTGGAGAGTCGTAAAACATACAAAATCAAACGGTATTGTTCTTGCAAAGGAGAACCGCACAGTAGGTATTGGCCCCGGACAGACGAACCGTATTACAGCATTAGAACTTGCAATTAAATACGCAGGAGAAAACGCAAAGGATTCTGTTATGGCATCGGATGCATTTTTTCCGTTTGACGACTGCGTAAAGGCAGCGCATGAAGCCGGTATTACGGCGATTATTCATCCGGGCGGATCGGTTCGCGATCAGGAGTCAATCGACGCATGCAATCAGTTCGGCATTGCGATGGTATTTACCGGAATGCGGCACTTTAAGCATTAATTAATAAGAAGAGATTTGGCATACCGCTTGCCAAAAAAGCGGTAACCATGGCAAATACCATTACTTATTTTTTGAAATGATCATGGTATATAGCCACGGAACTTGGAGCTGAAAAATGAAAGTACTTATAATAGGCGGCGGGGGACGTGAACACGCCATCGCCTGGAAATTAAAACAAAGTCCAAAAGTTACAAAGTTATGGTGTGCTCCCGGAAACGGAGGCATTGCAGACATAGCTGAATGTGTCCCTTTTAAAGCAACAGATCTTACAGCGGCGCTTGCGTTTTGCATGGAGAATCGCCCCGATCTTGTTGTTGTTGCACCGGATGACCCTTTAACACTTGGCATGGTCGATGTTCTTACGGAGAACGGATTTCGTGCATTTGGACCGAACAAAAACGCCGCTTTGATCGAGGGTTCAAAATCCTTCGCAAAAGAACTTATGAAAAAATACGACATTCCGACTGCTCGGTATGAGGTGTTTGACGACAAAGAAAAAGCGCTTTCTTACATTCGGGAAAACGGTGCTCCGATCGTTATTAAAGCGGATGGGCTGGCACTTGGAAAAGGCGTTACAGTCGCTTTTACAGTCGAGGATGCAGAAAACGCCGTAAAAGCTGCTATGGAAGAAAAAGTATTCGGAAATGCGGGAGCAAAAGTGGTTATCGAAGAGTATTTGACAGGCCCCGAGGTTTCGGTTTTGTGTTTCACAGACGGAAACGCGCTGCGTCTGATGCCTTCTGCACAAGACCACAAAAGGGCTTACGACAACGATGAAGGTCCAAATACAGGAGGAATGGGTGCTTTTTCTCCCAGTAGAAATTTTACAAAAGAGATCGAAGCATGCTGCCTTGAAACCATTTTTATACCGACTATAAAGGCCATGAAAAAAGAGGGCAGACCGTTTAAGGGCGTTTTATATTTCGGACTAATGCTGACAAAGGACGGACCGAAAGTGATTGAATACAACGCACGTTTCGGGGACCCTGAAACCCAGGCCGTGTTGATGCGGATGACGAGTGATCTGTTTGAGGCTATGAATGCTGTGATAGATGAACGGCTAAACGACATTGAAATAGCATTTTCCGATGAATCCGCTTGCTGTATCGTTATGGCATCGGGAGGTTATCCTTTAAAATACGAAACAGGCTTTCCGATTAGTGGAATCAACAATGCGGAAGAGACAGGGGCAGTCGTTTTTCATGCCGGAACAAAGCAGGAAAACGGAGTTTATAAAACGTCTGGCGGCAGAGTGCTTGGTGTAACCGCAAAAGGATTGACCTCTGAGGACGCAGCAAAAAAAGCATATCAGGCGGTAGAAAAAATTACTTTCCAGGATATGCATTTCCGCCACGATATAGGGTAATACATAACAGTATTGAACTCAATCATCCAAACAACCCACTATGCTTTAGCATAGTGGGTTTGCTGTTTTTTCTGTAGTTTTAGGGTTAGTAAAAATTATTGACCGGAAATTACCAATACAATTTCTTCCTTTTAGGGTTGCTTTTTTGTAACTATTTTGTTACTATTTAGCCGAGTTAAGATTCGTCTTAACAATTTTTTTTAGGAGGATGAAAAAAATGAGAGCTCAGAAGAATAGGCTCGTTAAAGCCTTTGCCGGAATAATGGGTGGTTTGATGATTGCATTTGCGGTATCCGTACCAGCCGGCGCGGCTCAAGTTTGCCTTAACAATGGGTCTTCATCCACACCCTTAAGTAAATACATTTATAATTCAGTATGTAAGACCAGCGGAACATGCCAAACGGCTGCATGCAAAAAAACAAATTGCGTAACAGCAAGCAATGGATGCAACACGGCGGGCTGTAAAATATACAGCAACGGAAAGAACTGCCGCAACAATCTGTCGGGAATTTTGTCATCTCTTACCGGAAGAGATGTGTCGCAAATTCAGCAGATGCTGAAAAATGGAACAATTAATTTTGATATGATTCAAAATCTCTGTCCGACAAAGGGCAAGGTAACCGGTTCAAAGAAGTTAGCAACAAAACAAACAACCAAAGCTGCAAAGCCGACCACCCCATCAAAGGCAACAACAGATAAAACACCTACAGCGCCTTCAAACAGTGGCACAACAACCACAACTACGCCGACAGGTGTTACGGCGATGGAACAGCAGATGGTGAACTTAGTCAACAGTGAACGTGCGAAAGCCGGTGTTGCCCCTCTGAAAATCGATGTAAAGCTTACACACGTTGCAGAGGTTAAAGCAAAAGACATGATAGACAATCATTATTTCTCCCATACTTCACCGACTTACGGAAGTCCGTTTGATATGATGAAGACATTCGGAATCACCTATCGGACAGCGGGAGAAAATATTGCAATGAATCAGACTGTGCAGGCTGCGCATACCGCGTTTATGAATTCTCCGGGACATCGTGCCAATATATTGAATTCCTCATTTACCAGCGTTGGAATCGGCATTATTTCGGATGGCAAAGGAAACATTTATATTTCGCAAATGTTTATTGGAAACTAAAAAAACGATAACATTTTTTAAGCCTGCCGCCTTTGGGCGGCAGGCTTTTTTTTGTACGTAAAGGACAATTTTAAGATAAAATACTGGGTAAAACATAATGATGTATTTTAGTTGACATATAAAAAAATATTAAGTAGAATAAAAATGGATACCCACCGGGGGTGTGGGTATAATTCGGGGAGGTGTAGATTTGTCTCAAAAGAAATTTGATGTAACCGGAATGACTTGTTCTGCATGCTCAGCTCATGTTGAAAAGAGCGTAAGGAAAGTTGACGGGGTAAATACAGTCAATGTTAATTTGTTAAATAATAGCATGACGGTTGAGTATGATGACAATAAATCAAATGAATCTGCTATTATTGAAGCTGTTCGCAATGCGGGATATGATGCATCGGTTCAGAAACAACATGTTCGATCAGAAGATAAGAGCATGTCAGGGAAGACGGATGTGCAGGATGAAATGGAAAATATGAAAAAGCGGCTGATCCTTTCTATTCTTTTTTCCGTACCGCTTTTTTATCTCGCAATGGGGCATATGTTTAATTGGCCGCTTCCGGGGATTTTCCACGGACATGAAAATGCGGTGACATTTGCGTTTACGCAGTTTTTGCTTACCTTGCCGGTTGTAATCGTTAACAGCCGTTATTTTAGAGTCGGGTTTTTTATGCTTATTAAGCGATCTCCCAACATGGATTCATTGATTGCTATTGGTTCCTCTGCGGCGGTCGTGTACGGGATATTTGCGATTTATCGGATCGGTTATGGATTGGGCCATATGGATATGGGAATTGCGGAAAAGTATTCCATGGATTTGTATTTTGAATCGGCAGCTATTATTCTGACGCTGATCACACTCGGTAAATATCTGGAGGCGAAGGCGAAGGGAAGAACGTCAGAAGCCATAAAAAAGCTCATTGATTTGACTCCGAAAACGGCGCTTGTGGTACGAGACGGTCAAGAGATCAATATGCCGGTCGAAAACGTCGTAAAAGGAGATCTTATTATTGTAAAGCCGGGGGAGAGTATTCCGGTAGACGGCATTGTAACAGACGGCAGGTCGTTTGTAGACGAGTCAGCGCTGACGGGTGAAAGCATCCCGGTTGAAAAAAAGCCGGGGGATACGGTTATCGGGGCAAGCATAAATAAATCCGGATCTTTTACTTTTCGGGCCGAACGGGTCGGGGAAGATACAACTTTAGCGCAGATTATTAAGCTTGTTGAAGAAGCGAGTTCCTCTAAAGCGCCAATTTCAAAACTTGCTGACAAAATCAGCGGTGTTTTTGTTCCAATTGTCATCGCGATTGCCATTTTATCATCGGCAGTATGGCTCAGTCTCGGATATTCCTTCGAATTCGCGTTCTCCATTGGAATTGCAGTACTGGTTATATCCTGTCCCTGTGCATTAGGGCTAGCGACACCGACCGCGATTATGGTAGGCACCGGAAAAGGTGCTGAAAATGGGATTTTGATCAAATCTGCCGAAGCACTGGAGATTGCACATAAAATAAAAACCGTTGTACTTGATAAAACAGGCACAATTACAGAAGGCCAGCCAAGGGTGACCGACATCATTCAAGCAGACGGGGTCTCCAACGTAGAACTTCTAATGCTCGCAGCTTCCGTCGAGAAATTTTCTGAGCATCCGTTGGCTTTAGCGATTGCCAAGGAAGCAGAAGACAGAAAGATTGCACTTCTACCGGTTAATAGCTTTTCAGCGCTGCCGGGGCTGGGAGTGGAAGCGACCGTGGCCGGTGACCGGATTATTTCAGGAAACGTCAGGCTGATGGAGGAAAAAAACGTTCATATAAAAGACTTTGTTCAGATTGGAGACAAGCTTTCGGAAGATGGGAAAACCCCAATTTACTTTGCAGAGGATACGAAAATTCTGGGCATCGTTGCGGTAGCTGATACAGTAAAACCCACGAGTCTTAAAGCGGTCCAGGCGTTTCAGAATATGGGCATGGATGTTGTCATGTTAACAGGAGACAATAAAAAGACGGCAGAAGCAATCCGCCGCCAGCTCGGTATTACACGTGCCATTGCTGAAGTTCTTCCGCAGGATAAGGAACGGGCAATCCGCGACATTCAAAGCATGGGCAGAAAAGTCGCGATGATCGGAGACGGCATCAACGATTCGCCGGCGTTAGTCCGAGCCGACGTTGGGATTGCGATCGGCGCAGGAACCGATGTGGCAATGGAATCGGCTGATATTGTATTAATGAAAAGCGATTTGCTTGACGCCGCCTCTGCGTTTCAGTTAAGCCATGCCGTAGTCCGCAATATTAAACAAAATCTATTTTGGGCACTGTTTTATAATACCCTTGGAATACCGCTTGCAGCGGGCGCGTTTTACTCTATTTTAGGCTGGAAGCTCAATCCGATGTTTGGAGCCGCCGCGATGAGTTTGAGCTCCGTATTTGTCGTATCGAACGCCCTCAGGCTAAAACTGTTTAAACCGGAGTTTCAAAAGAAAATCATAAACAAACCGGATACTGAAGTTAACGAAGGAGAGATAACGATGGTAAAAACAATGATTATTGACGGAATGAGCTGTTCCCATTGCTCGTCGCGAGTTGAAAAAGCGTTGAATGCAATACCGGGAGTGAAAGCAACGGTTGATCTTGAAAAGAAGACCGCTACAATCACGGAGTCTGGGCAAATCAGCAATGAAACACTTAAAAATGCTGTAGAAGATGCCGGATACACGGTTGTGGATATAAAATAAGGGAGAAAAACGTCATGATGGCCGATCAGGAACGGATTGTCCGCTTACTCAAAACAGCGAAAGGGCAAATCGAAGGTATATTGAAAATGGTGGAGGAAGACAGGTATTGCATCGACATTTCCAATCAAATACTTGCAACCGAATCCATATTGCGCAAAACCAATAAAGAAATTATACGCGAGCATTTGCTGCATTGTGTGAAAGATGCCTTTCAAACCGGTGAGGAAGAGAAAAAAATAGATGAGATTATATCCGTGCTGGATAAAATTGCAAAGGGATAGCCATTCGATATCGACCGAATTTCGGTCGATATTTTTTTAATTAATTAGAAAAGACTGCTTAGATAGTGTATATGAGCAGTTATGCTATTTCAGCCTGTTTTTGGAAATGGTCACAAATGGAATTTACTTGAAATAGACTTATAACAGGCATATGATTAAGGTGAGGGGAGTCGAACCCGATCCGGTTTTTTTCTCGCCGGCTGAACCCCAGGCTGCGTTATTCTCCTTGCTTTACGACAGTAAAGCTGCGTCGTCTGCCTTGCCTGGAGCACAGCCAACGGCAAAAAACTCTACGACCTCAGCCGCGGAGAAATTTGCGATTTATGCGGCGGAGGACGACGGCATACTCGCGTATGCCTAGGACGACAACAAAGTAAAGCGCAATTTATCAAGGCTGAGGCGGGTCGGGTTCGACTCCCCTCACCTTAAGCCAGAGATCAATTCCAATTTTTACATAGGTTCATGTTTATACAAATTTGGAGGAACCGGTTTATGTTTCAAAAGCTGATCCAAAATAAACAACGATGCATCTTACTTTCGGTTGTTTTTGTAATAGCGGTGACTTCTATCGTTATCGCTCTTCGTTTTCATCAATCAGATAATTCATTGGGTTCAGTCGTCGAAATAAGCGCCGAAAAAGATACAGGCCATGGCATAGAGACCGATACCAATTTTCTGATAACCTGTTCTGCAAAAGTAAGCGAACAGCAGTTAAGAAATCAGATCGCTGTTACGCCGGACATCACATATACACTTAAAAAGAAGAAGTCAAATCAATATTTACTTAAATTCGATAAGACTCTTTCTGAAAACTCGATTGTCAGCTTTTTAGAGAGCAGTACCGAAAAGGCACATTCATGGGCTTTTCAGACGGAACATGTTTTTCAGGTTACGAAAACCCTGCCTACGGACAGAGAAAACGGCGTGCCTGTTAATTCCGGAATAGAGATTAGCTTTTCGTTTTTAGACGTTTCTAACTTTGAAAAATGTTTTCATATTGAACCATCGGTTAAGGGAAAATTTGAGACTCATGGGAAGACATTTGTTTTTGTACCGGATTCACTGAAACCCAACACGTTATATAAGATAAAAATTGATAAGGATTTAAATACGGATGGTGGGGAAAAGTTAAAGGATGATTATACTTTTTCATTCCGAACACAAAGCAATTACCCAAAAGACAATAGCTATTTCTATATCAGCGGAGAAGCAGCAGAGACTTTTGCACCGGATGTAACGCCGGTTATTGAAGTAGGCGCCAGCGAACACTACAGCAAGGCGGATTTTTTAGTTCAGATATATAAATACAAAGACGCAGATGCCTATTTAAATGCTTTGAAAGAGAGACACGAGTTTAATAATGAACAGTTAAGCTATGATGATTATTTCACGTCAACGAACGGCCTCGAAAAAATATCCTCTTTTAGTACTAAAATCAAAAGGGCCAATCCGGAAGAAACATGGTCGTCTGCATTTTTCGTTTTTCCGGATCGATTGCCGGAGGGGCAATACTTAATCGATATATCTGCAAAAAACGCTGCATCTGAAAGCGGAGGTCATTTACAGAAATTTGTTCAGATTAACCCATATGCTGTTTATGAAATGTCTGTAAACGGAGAAGAACTGTTATGGGTCAACGATACAAAAACTGGGAAGCCTGTTGCGAATGCACAGGCAAGTATCAATGAAATAAGTTCAAAAACAGGGTCTGATGGAATTGCTCGTTTTCAAACACCGGATATTAAAAGCAATCAATTTGCCGCGCTTAAGGTAAAAGGAACGGGTACTTTGTTTGCAACAGAATTAAGTCTTCAAGAAGCAAATAATAACGGAAAGACGAACGAGCAGTATTATACATACATATATACCGACCGCGCGAAATATCAGCCTACCGATACTATTTCAATTTGGGGTGTCGTTCTTTCAAAAGACGGCAAATCAAAGCCGCCGTTAAACGCCGAACTTCAGCTTGACGTTGGCGCATATGACAAAACGCCAATTAAAACAAACGTAACCCTTGACGCATCAGGGGCGTTTTCAGGGAAAATAGCGATATCCGGACTTGCTTCCGGAACGTACGGGCTAAAGCTTGCATCGGGCGACGTGACCTATTGCGATACCAACGTCGACGTTGGCGAATATGTCAAACCTTCTTATTTAATCGAAACAAGTTTTGATAAACCAGCATATTTCAAATGGCAGCCGATTAACTTATCCGGAGCGGTGAGCTTTTTTGACGGTACGCCAGCCGGAAATATGCCTTTTGAAATAACGACTTCCGGTTTAGTAAACAGCAATACAATGAATGTAAAAAGTGATGCTGATGGAAAAATCCATCAGCAAATAGAATATCCGGATAACACAAATACGTGGTACCCGCAGTCATTATACTATTCGATCAAAACGTCCGCAGCAGAGGATGTACAATCGGAGAAAAACGGTCAAATCATCGTGCTGCCAAGAGATGTCATGGTACAAACGGCCCTTAAAGAGAAAAACGACGGATTCTCAATCGACGTCGAAACAAACCGTATCGATTTAAGCAATATTACAAATTCACAGGACGTTTATAGTAATGACTATAAAAATATTAAAGGAGATCCTGTTTCTATTCCGGTTTCCGTGAAGATTATGGAAGCAACATGGAACAAAGTTGTAACAGGACATTACTATGACTATATTAACAAAGTAAGCGTGCCGAAGTATGAATATAAAGAATCACAAAAACAAATCGCGGTTTTAAACGGGAAAACGGTAAACGGAAAAGCGGTGTTTGACAGACTTGCATATAAAAACAGCAGGGAAAAATATTATTACGCCGTAATAGAATGTAAAGATACGAAAGGCAGTAAAATCATTCAGGACGTATATTTTTACGCAGCCGGTTATCCCAACCAGTCCGATATGAAAGATTACCGTTTTTCTCATGACACGACACAGGGATTTGCAGTCGGCGATTCTGCAAAAATAAAACTTTTAGAAAATGACCGTCCGTCTGTAAGCCAGGGGAAGCTTATTTATGTTACAGTTCAAAACAATATAAAAGAAGCAAAAACAGTTGACGCGCCATCTTTTGATTATACATTTCAAAAAATGGATATCCCAAACATCCAGATGACGGGCGCTTATTTCGACGGGAAAAATATTTACCCTGTATCAAGCGATAGTCTAACTTTTAATCCCGAAGAAATGAAATTGAACGTTAAAATAGATTCAGACAAAGAGACTTTTGAACCCGGAAACGAAGTAAAAGTGGGGATAACCATTACAGATAAAAATAATAAACCGGTGAAAGGCGCGGCAATATGCACAAGTGTTGTGGATGAAGCGGCTTTTGCCGTTGCAGATCAAAACGCGGATCCTCTTAATGACATATATTCGAGATATTTTTACCCTAATATTACAACATACGCGTCTTATGTACAGCATGATTTCAGCGGTATATCCCGTGCTGAGGGCGGAGGGGAAGGCGGTTCAGGAAACATTCGTAAGAATTTTCTGGACACGGCAGCTTTCCTGACGGCAACAACAAATCAGGAAGGCCGGGCTGATTTAACTTTTAAACTGCCCGATAACTTAACGTCGTGGCGAGTTACATCGCTGGCCGTGGCACAGGATGCCAGTGCCGGGAACACCCGAATGGATATAAAAACAACAAAGCCGTTTTTTGCAGATTTATTGGTTAACAAAGTATTCTTAAAGGGAGATACACTATCCGCATCAGTCAGAGGCTTTGGAACCGGATTAAAAAGCGATGACAGTGTAAGTGTCGATGCAATACTTTTAATGCCGGATGGGTCAAAGAAAAACGTAACCAGTTCAGGCAAGACCGGCAGTTATCAAAACCTCAATTTTGGCACCGGAGCCGAAGGGGACTATACCCTTACCATTCATGCGAAATCTGGAGCTTATAATGACAGCCTTCAAAAAACGTTCCGTGTTTTAGGGAGTGCGCTGGAGATTCCGGTCACAAAAACATTTTCACTTTCCAGCGGTGTGGATATTAACGCGCTTCGTTCCCCCGTTACTCTTGCGTTTTTCGACAGATCCGATTCGCTGTACAACGAATGTCTGCAATCCTTGGCATCCGGTTGTGGAGTGCGCACGGACATTCGCGTAGGCCGGGCAATTGCACAGAAACGTTTGAAGGAAATCTACGGGAAGGATTTGCCTTACTATTATTATGCGGCGCAGACAGACGATCCGGAACTGGGTTCGTTTCAGGATTATTCGGGAGGCGCAAAATTGCTCGAATATAGCGGGCCGCAGACCGAACTGACCGCCATGCTATGCGCGGCTGCGCCCGAGTACTTGAATATGACTTCCGCCGCTTTGTACTTAAATAACATTATTAATAACAAGGATTCACAGCCCACGGATATTGCAGCGGCTTACATGGGGCTTGCGGCACTGCATCAACCGGTGCTACTTGACGTGGAGTATTTACTTGAAAACGAAAAATCACTTGGATTAAAAGAGAAACTTTACCTCACGGCGGCACTTGCTCTGATCGGTGATACGGACGCTGCTATAAAAAAATATAATGAGATTGTGGCACCCCTGGTTTCCAAAAATGATCCTTGGATCTACTTAAAAAGCGGCGGGACAAAAGATGATGATATTGAATGTACCGCAATTGCGGCAATAACTGCACTTAAAACAGGAAACGATAGTGTAGACGGCATGCTTCGTTATATCATTCATAATTCATCAAGTGAAGTTACAACCTGCCTTGAGCAACTTTTCTATGTGCAAAAATATAAAAATAAAGACGAGAAAAATGCCTCTTTCAGCTATATGGAAAACGGAACGAGAAAGACGGTATCAATTGAGAAAAATAAAGTTTATATGCTCAGTATGACAACGGACGAACTGAAATCGGCGGATTTCAAGACGGTAAGCGGAGATCTATCCGTCTGCGCCTCATATTCGGGAGGGACGTCCGATGTTGTAAACAAGAACGCGAATTTTGTCTCAATTAAAAAATCAATTGAGCCCGTAGGAGCAAATTCGATTGTTCAGTCCGGTCTTGTTAAAATCACGCTAACTCCTGTTTTCAGCAATGATGCTCCAAAAGGCCTGTATGAACTTTCTGACTATATTCTGTCGGGCATGCGTTATGTTTCCTGTGCTGACAGCTGGAACAGTAATTGGTGGATGGAAGGTACTGAAGGGCAAAAAATCAATTTTTCAGTAGAAAATATAGATAAAAAAGATGCCGATAAAAACAATAAGAAAATGTTGCCTATCGTTTATTACGCGAGGGCGACATTGAGTGGAAATTTTATTTCTGACTCGGCGTTTATAAAGCATACGGATACTGCAGCTTGGGGAATGAGCGAAAGAAAGGAAATCAGCATTCGTGAAAAATAAAATTGCGGCTATATTTGCCGCATTGATACTGGTTTTGCAAGGCTGTTCTTTTCGCGGCGCTGTTCATCAGCAGAACAATCTTCAGATATTGCAGGAAAATAAGTCAGGATATAAAAAAATGCTGGATTGCGTCCATTTTAACGCGGGAGATTTTCGTACTCATACGGCAAAAGCAGCCGGCTTCCCGCTCAAAACGATTTCGGCCGGGATTGTACCGCATCATCTGTTAGCCGGCGAGTTGATCGCATCATTTTTTAAAACTGTAAAAGATACAGGGATTCCTTACGAAACTGTGATTATTATCGGTCCCGATCACAAAGGAGAAGGAAATGGGATCAGTATAGCGGACTGCGGTTTTCGCACCAGTTTTGGCGACGCCGATTACGACGAAGACGTTGGACGCAGGATACTTCAGTGTAAACCGCTCAGCGTAAATGTTAACAATGAACTTTTGCAGAACGATCAAGCCGTATCTGGCATTATACCTTACGCCAAGTATTACTTGCAGGATGCAAAAGTGGTCACTCTTCTGCTCTCACGGCGCGTTTCCTTAAACCAAGTTGAGAATTTGGCTAATCTTATTAATGATATTTCAAAATCAAAAAAAATACTTGTCGTCGGTTCGGTGGATTTTTCTCACGGATTATCTCCAGATGAAGCAGCCAAAAAAGATAAAATAACACTTAAGGAAATAAAAAAAAGTAATCTTAATAAAATAAAAAATATGTCAAATGAAAATTTGGATTCTCCGGAGACGCTTTGTACGCTTTTATATTATATGAAAGAGTGCAAAGAGAAAGAGGTTACGATGTTAAGCCATAAAAGCGCCTCCGATTATCTTCCGGGCGAACGGCTAGAAAATTGTACAACGTATTTTGTTTTGGGCTGCATTTAAAATTTATTACCGTGAACCGGATAAAACTTACAAAAAAAGATCTGCCCGCATTAACGGGCAGATCTTAATATTTATTCAGTCAGGTTTTTTTCGTAAATTCAGTTTTGCATACACGGCAGACAATTTTGATTTTCCCTTTTCCTTTAGGAACCCGCAGAATTGCTTTACAGTTTGGGCATTTATAGTATTTATGTGTTTTATCGGATAACCGGTCTTTTTTACTTTTAAACCATGAATACATCGGACTCATCAGCATGGCAAACTTATAGTTTTCCATACTGCGTTTTGATATGTTTTTTGAAAATATTCTGTATATACAGAAAAAAAGCGGGATATAAGCTACATATTGAAGAGCAGGCTGGTGCAAGGTACTTCCTAAAAATTCAAGAATTAAAGAAAGCACTAGAAGAACCATCGAAAGCTGATCGCTTCCATATCTTCCGGTCATAAATTTTCTTAACCAATCCAATTTGTACACATCCTTAATTTCTGCATAGCAAGGGTAAAAAGCCGGTATCTTGTTTTTCTAAAAAGTTATCCGCGACACCATTCTTTCAATATTATAGCAGAAATTAAAATCAGTTTACAGTGTGATCTCTTTGTTTATTTTCAATGAATAATTTACACGTCCAAAAGTGAAATCAAATGAAATCCCGTCTTGATTAGACGGGGTTTGTTTTTTATCAGTGCATTATTTTTCTTAAATACCTTTGCGCTTCATGCAGAGAATAAAATATTTCTATAAAGTCATCTATAGAGCATGGACTACTTTCATAAACCATACGGGACTGAAAATCTTCAATTTCTTCAATTTTGCCATTTATATGTCCAGAATTGTCATACCAACATCTAACTAAGAACTTCATTTTTGTTCCTCCTTAAATTAGCAGGGTATTGTAATTTACGAAAGAGTAGGCATAATATTTATTTCCTCCTCTAACTCTTAATTATACCAAATTTTACTAAGCATTCAACTATCTGGCTTGTATGTTTTAATTGCATGCGGACGTATCTTCTAACAAAAAAGACCGAATTCGGTAAATGTGATGATAACTACTATAAGTTTTACCAAAGATTTTGATTAAAATGGAAAATTGGCCGAATTTTCCGAACGGCGTATGATATTTTAGGTATTGTAAAAAGCTTTCGGAAACGATCGGGTTGTATGGTTTGAGGGGAAGGTGTTTATTATAAAACTGACAAAAAAGCAGGAGCGGTTTGTGATTGAGTATCTAGTTGACCTCAACGCCACGCTGGCGGCTGTTCGAGCAGGATACAGTGAAAAAACGGCAAATGAACAAGGGGAAAGATTGCTTTCAACAAATAGTGTTAAAGAACAGATTGCTAAAGAAATGGACAGGCTTTTACAAAATACCGGAGTGAATCAGGATCAGGTTATTCGGGAGCTTGCAAAAGTCGCTTTTTACAGTGTGCCCGATATCGACGGGCAAAATGAAGCACCTTTGAATAAAAATATTAAAAACGAGGACAAGGTTGAAAC
>JANZZB010000165.1 GCA_026419635.1 Clostridiales bacterium
CTACAGTAAAGGCCGGTGTATTCAGTTTTCTTGATAGACAAACAATACCCGCAGCAGATCCGATGCTGTCAATGTCCGAAACCGTATGCCCCATTACATATACTTTTTTTGAATCCTTTATTATATGAACAAGAGAATTAGCCATTACCCGCGAGCGCACCTTCGTACGCTTTTCCGGCGTTTGTGCATGTCCACCGAAAAACTCAAAATTATATTTGTTTTTTATTACGACCTGATCGCCGCCTCTGGACAAAGCCATATCGACCGCCAGGCTCGCAAAGCGCAACGATTCATCAAATTGCTCTCCGTCGCGCCCAATGCCGATGCTGAGCGTAGCTGTAATACCTTCTCTGCTTTGAATCGCGCGCACTTTTTCAAGAATTTGGAATTTATCTTTTGTAAAACCCTCCATTGGTTTTTCTTCAAAAACAAACAGATATCTGTCCCGATCGAATTTTCGAAGTACTCCGTTTGCGGGTGCTGCCCAGTTTGTTACTATATTGTCTATTTCAGCAAGAATTTTTGATTTCTCATGATCTGTTGCGTTTTTTAGCAGCTCCTCATAATTATCTATCATAATGATGGATATAACTGGGCGGCTTTCCTTATATTTTACTTTCAGCTTTTCATAATCTGTTTCATCAACCCAAAATAGCGTAATTAAAATGCCTCGTCCGTTTCCCGCCGAATGCGACCTTACCATATTTCCGTATACTGTGTAAATATTATCGTTTACGGCGACTCCTTTTGGATAAATATTTTTCCCTTCTATTACCCATCGGATATCAAAACCGGGAACAACATCACTGATCTTGGTTTCAAAAAGCTGTTCCTGCATTCCCGTCATGGCGTAAAAGTAATCGTTACACCAAACGATCTCTTCTCTATCTGCGTTTACAATAACCATAGGAAAAGGAAAATTCATGATGGATGTTTTCGACACATCGTTTACATCATAAGTAAGCGTTTCAACATATTTTAATATTTTTCGACGCCTTCTGTTGTTTTCGCGCTTATAGTAAAAATAAATTAAGACGGTGGCACAAAGCTGAACTGCTGCAACCTTCATAGAGGAAAAAACGGCGCTTGTCGCCGCAAAAAGAAATAATACCAGAAAATAGAACCGAAATCCCGGCTCTAATAGTCTGACAAATTTTTTATCCACCCGTATCTCTCCTCCACTCTGGACTATTTGAATAATTATATATGAAATCTGCCGATCAAACAGCATATTGTAATTATATATTTTGCACGCAAGTGTTCAAATACATCCCGAGCGAAAATCGACCTGGGTTTTATTAAAGAACCGTTTGTTTCAAAAAATGAATTTTACCACATAAGTACAAAGTTATTATATATCATCCATCATTTCTTTTCCATATAATTATTGGAATCTAAGCCATAGATATCCAATGAAAAAAGAATATACGGCATTAAAAAGCGCAGAAAATGTTTTCTGCGCTGATTCTTCATAAATGTCTATTTTGTCTTTAGCCGCATTAAGCTATTTATATTTCCATGATAATCGGTAGAATCAGCGGGCTACGCTTTGTTTTTTTGTACAAATAAATAGACAAGTCATCTTTTATCATTGTTTTCATAGTAGCCCAATCTTTGATTTTTTCTTTTTCGCATTTGTCAAGTGTCTTTACTGCAATCTTTTTGATTTCTTCCATCAAAGGCTCCGCTTCACGAACATAAATAAAGCCTCTTGATACAATGTCTGGTCCGGCAAGCACTAATCCGCTTGTTCCGTCAAGCGTCACAGTGATGATAATTAAACCGTCCTCCGCAAGGTGCCTCCGGTCACGTAAAACCGCATTGCCGACATCGCCTACACCAAGACCGTCAATTAAAACACAACCCGTCTGAACAGTACCGGCTAGTTTTGCTGTTTGTTTTGTAATCTCCAAGATGCGTCCTGTTTCGCCGATAAAGATATTTTTGGATTCGACTCCAGTTTGCCGTCCAAGCTCAGCATGGTTTTTCAAATGGCGGAATTCCCCGTGAACCGGCATAAAATATTTTGGTTTGACCAGTGCAAGAATTGTTTTCAGCTCTTCCTGACACGCATGGCCGGATACGTGGATTTCCGCCAAACGTTCGTAAACAACTTCTGCGCCTTTTTTCATCAGTTCATTGATAAGCCGGTACACGGATTTTTCATTACCGGGTATCGGAGATGCAGCAATCAAAATACGATCTCCTGCGCCGACTTCTACCTGCTTGTGTCCGGAAAAGGCCATCCTGTGCAGTGCAGACATCGGCTCTCCCTGACTACCGGTTGTAATAATACATAGTTTATTTTTTGGATAACGATTAATTGCGGCAAGGTCGATAAGCGTTCCCTTTGGAACCGTTACATACTCCAGATTCATTGCAACATTCAGGATATTCTCCATAGAACGGCCCGAAATTGCAACCTTTCGCCCGTATTTCGCCGCAACATCGATAATTTGCTGCAAACGGTGCACGTTTGAGGCAAACGTAGCAATCAGTATTCGTTGATCACAGTTTTTAAACTGCAGATCAAACGCTTCGCCAACGCTTTTTTCACTCATTGTATGTCCGCGCCGTTCGGCATTGGTCGAATCGGACATTAATAGTAACACGCCCTGTTTTCCAAGTTCCCCAAAGCGCGCAAGATCGATCATTTCTCCCGCTACCGGAGTAGCGTCAATTTTAAAATCGCCCGTATGCAAAACAACACCCATCGGAGTCGTAATAGCAAGCGCAACGGCATCAGCAATCGAATGGTTTACACTTATAAACTCTATATCGAAACAACCTAGCTTAAAATGATCCCCCGGTCCGCGCCGGTTAATCTTCACTTTGTCAACCATTTTATGTTCCTGAAGACGCGATTCTATAATTCCGGCCGTTAATTTTGTGCAATAGATCGGAATATTGATTTCTTTTAAAACATAGGGTATCGCTCCGATATGATCTTCGTGCCCGTGGGTCAGAATAATGCCTCTCACTCGGCTTTTATGTTTTTTCAGGTACGTAACATCGGGGATAACAAGATCAATACCCAGCATTTCTTCATCCGGAAACGCAAGGCCGCAATCTATTACAATAATATCTCCGCCGTATTCGACAACTGTCATATTTTTGCCGATTTCGTTTAGTCCTCCGAGCGGAATAATTTTTAGTTTTTCTGTCATATCATTGACCACATCCTTATGATTTCATTTTCAAAATTATGTAAGCCTGTTGGAAGGTCCAAAAGGCTGCAAAAACCAAGACACAGGCAAATTCAAGCCTGAGTCCGTTAGTGCGGGAAAGGTTATATATCTATCCGAACAAAATATAGACAAAATTAAATAAGAAAATATGCTTAATTTTATTATGATATCACATTTATTACGTTTTGTATACTTATTTCCTTTCAGTGTATTTTTCCTCCGCGTAAATCAAGTTTTTTTAGCCGGTCTGTAAACATATCACAAATTTCACTGGCGATTTCTGCATTCATGCCTTCGCTTGTGACCTTCAGCGCCG
>JANZZB010000166.1 GCA_026419635.1 Clostridiales bacterium
AAGCATCCGACGTACACTGGGTCGACGTCCCGATCTCCTGCGCATTGAAGACCTTGATGAAACTGACCGAAAACTTCTTCTGAAATTTCCGGAGATTTGATACTCCTTTTGTAAAAGATGCATTTATAAAATTTCTATCATTTTAAAAATTCCTGTAGACAAGTTCGTCCAAACAATGTATACTATATTCGTATACTAATTTCGTTAAGATGAAGCTATTTTATGAAATGTGAAAGAGGGTAAGCATCATGTGTAAAGACCAGAAATTTTTTATTTGCAAACATTGCGGTAATATTGTTGGAATGATTCATTCTTCAGGCGCTCCCATCGTCTGCTGCGGAGAACCGATGCAGGAGCTTATTCCAAATACGGTGGACGCTTCAAAAGAAAAGCACGTTCCGGTGTCCAGTGTAAATGGCCATAATGTTATGGTCGTAGTCGGCAGTGTTGAACACCCAATGACGGAAGAACATCACATTGAATGGATTTATTTGTTGACCGAATCAGGCGGCCAGCGCAAATGTTTAAAACCTGGCGACAAACCGGAAGCAACCTTTGCCCTCACAAATGATGATAAACCGCTTTTGGCATATGCCTATTGCAATTTACACGGGTTGTGGAAAAGCGAGGTAAACGCTTAACTATTCTTACATTAAGACTAAAATAGGGGATGATTTTCATCCCCTATTTCTCTATTTTAATTCTGTAATATGGTGTTTAGCAAAATAAGTTTGCACCCATTTAGTTCTTAAAATAAGGAAAAAAAGAAACGCACCAGTAAAATTCAAAATAAAATCGTCGATATCGCAGCTCCCGATTTGATAGTAAAACTGAACCGCTTCACAAAAAACGATAATGATAGCAGTAATGGGAATATAATTTCGAAACTTTAAGAATTGTTTTGATAGCACCGGAAGAAAAAAACCGAACGGAGCAAACGCAAATAGATTTCCGGCAAGATTTACGATTACATAATAAATCCCTATTCTATGTCGTATAAAAGCCTGATAATAACGATGTATTGTCGCAAAGGGTTTAAAATTCGTATTTAATCTCAAATATCGGTTATAATCCAGCGTTTCACGGTATCCATGAAGACGAAATCCGGTATCTAAAAATAACAAGATTCCCAGATTAAAAAGATAAACGGCAAACAGGAAAAGGATACATATTCGTACAGCTTTCCGTTTATCAGTATCTTTTTTCAAGACGCTTTTGAGCAGCGTAGTTGCCGAAAAGATCATTACACTGAAAAAAAAGATTATAACCATACGGACTTGGGGTAAGATCACAACATGTTGTTTTAGTTCAAGATAAATCTGAAAGATAAATAGCGACAAAAAGAGAAGATAGCATAGACTGGCTGCTATTTTTTTAATTTTCACCGCCCGGCCTCCCCTCTGATATTTTCTGGATCTTGTGCAGGATATCATTGATGCCCGCAAAAAATTTTATGTTTTATGAGTTTCGTTCCACCGGCATCTTTCCATGTCGACAAAGCCATCCTTTGTAAACACAACACCTTCGTTTATAAGAAGGCACCGCTGTCTTTCCTCTCCGCCAAACGCAAACGCCGGCGCAAGACGTCCAAATTGATTGACAACCCTGTGACAAGGGATCACTCCGGGCAAAGGATTTTTATGCAGCGCATAGCCAACCGCACGCGCAGCCCTTGGATTACCGCATAGCATTGCAATCTGAGAGTAAGAGGCTACCTTTCCTGCGGGTATTTTCATAACCGAGTCATAAACCTTCTGATAAAATCCCATGATATTTCCCCCTTCATTTGATAATAAAAATAGAGCGGGAAAAGGCGGCCCATTAACGGCCGCCGTTCTGCCAGTTTTAAATAGATATAAGAAATATTAATACAAATTTCTTTTTTTCAGTATAAACCATACAACCGTTGTCACTACAGCTGTCAGCACTAGCGGGAACCAGAATACAGGCAGCGGCAGGCCCTCAACGTTCATGCCATAATACGAGAATATCATCGTCGGAATTGTCATTAAAATAGTTATAATTGTCAACACTTTCATAATAATATTCAAATTATTAGAAATAACGGAAGCAAATGCATCCATCGTTCCGCTTAGTATATTTGAATAGATGTCAGCCATTTCAATTGCCTGCTTAAATTCAATCAGAACGTCTTCCAAAAGATCCTGGTCATCATTATACATTTTAATGATTCTGCCCCTGAGCATTTTTTCCAGCGTCATTTTGGTTCCTTTTAATGAAGTCGTAAAGTAAACAAGCGATTTTTCAAGGTCCAAGAGTAAAATAAGTTCTTTGTTTTTTAGGGAGCCATAAATCTGACGCTCGATATGACTGGATATCTTCTCAATTTGACGTAGATAAAACAAGTAATTATTTGCAATGCGCAAAAGCAGATTTAATATAAACCTTGTTTTCATCGATGTTTGTATGCTTTTAACATGACCATTTGTAAAATCACTGATAACACGTGTTTCCTTCAGGCAGACTGTAATAAGATTATCCTGAGTGACGATAATGCCGAGCGGCAATGTTGAAAAGATGACTCCATTTTGATCCATCTGTTTTTCTGCAAATGGAACGTCAACAATAAAAAGAGTTTGATCTTCCTCCATCTCGACACGGGAAGTTTCCTCCTCGTCAAGAGCGGCGTATAAAAAGCCTGAATCAACACCTGCTTTTTCTACTACCTGTTGTAGCTCATGTTCAGTCGGGTCAATTAAGTTGATCCAGCATCCGGTTTCGATGGTGTCAATCTTTGTTAAAGTGTTTTGTATTGTTTTGTGAAAAGAAATCATAGGCTATACCTCATTTCTCAATCGGCATGTCTTTTAAGCATGCCGTAAAATAATTTTTCTTGGTCGCTTGTACTTCGGGGTTCCGTATTCACGGCACACTCTCCTTTCTAGGTTTCACAAATAAAAATGCCCTGCTGCATAAAATGGCAGAAGGCAACTTTCGATAATCCCGCTGACTCCCTCTCCACGTTTGCTTTGGCACCGTATAGCTTAGGTAAACACATCTGAATTAGATTAAACCTTATTTCGGCAAAACCTGTTAATCCATTGGCATCTTTCGATGTTTCCGGGCATCAGTATGCATCCGCTAAAGAGCCTCACTTAATGAGAGCAAGTTTTTATTATTATATACTGTATACGGCCGTTTTTGCAACGATTATCTATATTATTGCAAAAAAATAGCTTGCTGGCTGGATTCTTCTAAATCCTTTGTTTTACGCTGATTTTCGCCCAACAATAACCATTTGTCACTTTTCAAACTAAGCTTAAGTACAAAAAACCATTAAAACGAAAATCTTCCCTATGTATACAGGCCCCTCTTAAATAATAAATAAAGAAGCCGTCTAAACGGCTTCTTTGAGGCTGTCGATAAAGTCGACAGCCTTCGGGAGGGAATCCGATTCCCCCTCGATACTTCCCCAGGTGCGGACAAAATCTGAAGATTTTGTCCAATGTGTCCTCCGTC
>JANZZB010000167.1 GCA_026419635.1 Clostridiales bacterium
TTTACCACTTGTCCAGGATAATCATGTAAAGAAAAGAACATTTGCCAATTGTAAAGGTAAAATCAAAAATTTAGAATAACCGCCAGTCGCGTTAAAACAATCATTGACTGGCGGTTATCATTTCCCAATATTAGAATATCGAAATCGGATTTAGTTTACCACTTTCCTCTGGAAACGTGGCCCGCAATTTCAGCTTTGCTTCTTTGCTTAATTACTAAAGATTCGTCATGTGCTTGTTTAAACAATGCTACACATGGGGGATCAAGATTGATTTCTATTCCTTCTTTTGCTAACTCTTTAATTCTCATGGCCAGCTTGATAATTTCCATGTGGATATCATTTGTACGATCCGAATCAGAAATTTTCTTCGCCTCTTCTTCGGATAAAGCGGAGAACTTTTCCTTAGGAGCTCCGCATTTTGGACACTTTTCAGGTGCCTCAGTCCCCGTATGAATGTAGCCGCAAACAGAACATTTCCATAACATAATTTTTTCTCCCCTTTTAAAAATAATTTTTTATATGCTGTATTAAATAAATAATACCATATTTCGACCGGATGTGTATAGTTATTAAATTGGTTGTTGGTAAACAAAAAATAAAGACCCTGAAAGCCGCTTTTTAAGCGTTCTCAGGGTCTTAAATTTGGTGCCGGTGATCGGGGTCGAACCGATACGGTATCGCTACCACTGGATTTTGAGTCCAGCACGTCTGCCAATTCCATCACACCGGCATTTACTGTGCAGTATTAATTATTATACAACACTGCATCAATATTTTCAACAATAAATTTAATTGAATAAAGAAAAGATAAAAGCACTTAATTTATAAAGGTTGAATCTTTATTTAAGGAACTTATGTAAGCTGCCATATTTCAAGCCTTTTTCATATATTGTGAAGCACTTTTCGCCATTAAACGTTTTGTTCCGACTCCGTCAAAAGCAATTTCAAGAAGACAGTCTCCTCCCATCGGTGTAGCCGCTAGAATCATGCCCCGTCCAAACGCTTTATGCGTAATCATTTCACCAACTGCATAAAGATTTGCAGACGGTTGTTCTTCTTTTTTTGTAACAAAGGATGATATTTTCGGCAGAGTTACCGGCTCCGTGGGTTTATATCGATAACCACTCTCTTTATTTTCTGTTATGTTCGTCTGTGGTTCAAATTTTTCAATGAACTCTTGCGGTATTTCCTCAATAAATCGGGATGGCCTTGAATATCGTGTCTGGCCAAAAATCATACGACGGTCTGCGCAAGTGATACGCAGATTTTTTTTGGCCCGCGTCATTGCAACATAGCATAACCTGCGTTCTTCTTCTATGTCATCATCCGATTCCATAGAACGAAAACTAGGGAATAATCCTTCCTCCATTCCGCACAGGAAAACGTGATCAAACTCCAAACCTTTTGCCGCATGCATCGTCATCATTATAACGGCATCTGCCGAAGCGTCATACCTATCAATATCAGTAAACAGTGAAATCTCCTCTAAAAAACCATTTAAGGAGGGTTTTTCCGTACGAGTGCAATAATCGGTAATGTTTGATTTTAATTCTAGAACATTCTCGATACGAGCCCGTGATTCCATATCATTCTTTATTTTCAGTGCTGACATGTAACTTGATTTTTCAAGCAGTTCGTCATATAACTCGTCAAGCGGTAGAAATTCTTCCATTTGCCTTAATTCTTCAATCATTTTACAGAATGCGGTCATCTGCTCACGTCCGCGAGAAAGTTCAGGGTACTCGTTTGCATTTTTAAGGATTTCAAAAACCGTTGTCTTTTCATTGTGCGCAATCTGTTCTGCTTTTTCAATTGATCTGTCTCCAATGTTTCGCTTTGGGTTGTTAATGATCCTTTTTAATCTCAGTGTATCCGCCGGGTTTTGTATTATCCAAAGATTGGCAAGCATGTCCTTAATCTCGGCCCTGTCAAAAAAACGCAACCCGCTTAAAATTCGATACGGGATTCCATTTCTCTTAAACGCCTGTTCTACATTGTTGGACAAAACATTGTTTCGATATAAAACCGCATGCTTTGAAAAAGGCACTCCTTCTGAAACATCACGTAAAATATTAGATGCAATAAACTCTGTTTCCTCTTCCTGTGTAGAACCTCTGTAAACTGTGATTTTTCCTCCGGCCGGATTTTCCGTCCAAAGCGTTTTCGATTTTCTTCCGCAATTATTTTTTATGACTCCGTTCGCTGCGTTTAGAATTGTGCTTGTGGAACGGTAATTTTGTTCTAAACGTATAACGAGAGCGTCCGGGTATTGGTCTTCAAATCCAAGAATATTTTGAATGGTTGCACCCCGAAATTTATAAATACTCTGGTCGTCGTCACCGACAACGGAAATATTTCTTCGCCCGCCCGCAAGCAGTGACGATAGTACATATTGAGCGTAGTTGGTGTCCTGATATTCGTCTACAAGCACGTAACGAAATTGATTTTGATAATGATTTCTTACTTCTTCATGCTTTTTTAACAGTTCTACTGTTTTTACAATGATATCGTCAAAGTCCATCGCATCCGACATGGACAGTCTGCCTTGATATTCGTGATAGATTGAAGCAACAGTTTTACGGTAATGATCGTTACCGTTTTCCGCTTCGTATGCACGCGGTGAAAGGAGATTATCCTTTGCACGGCTGATTTCTGAGCCGACAGCTCGCGGATCATAGTGTTTTTCGTCCAAACCAAGAGCACGGATCGACTCTGTTAATACCCGCCGTTTGTCATCTTCATCGTATATCGTAAAATTTCTGGATAGGGACGCTTTGTCAAAATTGCTTCGTAAAATCCGCAGACAAGCTGAATGAAACGTATGCGCCCAAACACCGGATGCCGCTTCCGCCCCAATCGCGGTATTTAAACGCTCTCTTAATTCATTTGCCGCCTTGTTTGTAAAGGTAATTGCAATTACCTCCCAAGGTCTTGCAGGAGATACCGAGCACAAACGGTACATATCGGTCAATTCTTCCTCCGTCTGAGGTTTTTCCGCTAAATATCGTGCAAGTCTCCGCAATTCCTCGTCTTTTGCAAAAAAAGGAGCCTGTTCGCATTGAACTCCTGAACCGTAACGCAAAATATTGACTATTTTATTAATCAAAACGGTTGTTTTACCGCTTCCTGCACCCGCCAAAATCAGAACCGGACCTTCCGTATTAAAAACTGCTTCTTTTTGTTTGTCATTTAAATGTGCAAAATCCCGTTCGATTACAGCGCGCCTAAGCGTTGCGTATCTTATGTCAAACTGCGTTCTTTCCATAGTCAAACCTTCACCAAACTGCCTTCCGTCATCTTTCGTATTTTTTTATTATAGCGTATAATCCCCTATTTGCATAGCAAAAAACACCTGACGATTAAGTCAGGTGTTTTAAGGCTGTCGAAAAACTCGACAGCCTCGAGAGGGAATCCTATTCCCCCTCGATACTCCCCCAGGTGCGGACAAAACCTCCAAGTTTTGTCCAGTGTGTCCTTC
>JANZZB010000168.1 GCA_026419635.1 Clostridiales bacterium
GTTGATATAACATACTTTCCATCTGAAAAAGCTCCCGCTCCCGCCATGCCTTCCATAATAGAGCAGGCCGGACAAGAGACGCAGGAATCCGTTTTCTTTGCCAAAATCGGGCAAACGCGCTTTGAGATGGGCGGCCCTTTTTCTAAAATGCATAATGATATACCGTGATTTTTTTCGAGTAACCGGTAAGCCGTCATCAGCCCGCCGATTCCCCCGCCGATGATTGCAACATCATATCTTTCTTTCATTTGCATCATTCCTAAATTTATCTAATTTTTATATAATTTTGACTTTACAACGGTAATAATTATACTATAAAATTATAAATTTTACAATAATCTCGTTTGTTAAAATATGTCAAACAAAAAAATGTTGCTAATCTTAAATTTACCTCTTGACAATGATCATATTTGCAGTTTATGATCACAGTATAATACATTGTCAAATGCAATGACGGAGTAAAGTAAAAGGTTCGAAAGCCCGACAGGGAGTGACCGCCGCGATTGAAAGCGGTCATGGGGTAGCGGCCTTTGAAGTTCCCTCCTGAGCATGCGCGCTGAAATTTTTTGTAGGCGTGCGCGGATGTCCACCGTTATCGGAATAGAATATCGGACGGTTGTCCTGTATTTGAAAAAGAGTGCGGCTTTTAGCCGAATTCGGGTGGTACCGCGGAATGGTTTTTTACCTTTCGTCCCTAACAGGACGAAAGGTTTTTTTGTTTTTATTTGAAAAAATTTATGTTAAACTAGCCTTAGGGCAACTGGAGGAACAAAGATGATTATCGTATTAAAAGAAAACGCAGCAAAACAGCAAATTGACGATTTATCAAACCAGCTTTCCGATTATGGTGTAAAAGTGCATTCCATCGAAGGCACGGAAACAACTGTTTTAGGTCTTGTTGGAGATACGTCAGCAATCGACGTGGAAACCATTCGCTTAAATGACATTGTTGACAAAGTCATGAAAGTAAGCGAACCGTACAAGCGCGCAAACCGCAAGTTCCATCCGAATAATACGGTAATAGACATATCTGACGATATCTCTATTGGCGGCAACAAAATCGCGATCATGGCCGGTCCGTGCTCTGTTGAATCACAGGAGCAGATTAACGCAGTTGCAAAGGCGGTAAAATCAAGCGGCGCTACTATTTTAAGAGGAGGGGCTTTCAAACCCCGCAGCTCGCCTTATGCTTTCCAGGGTCTCAAATCAGAAGGCCTTCTTTATATGAAACAGGCAAAACAATTAACGGGTTTGCCGATCGTATCCGAAATCACAAATCCTTATTATATTGATTTATTTAACGAATATGTCGATATTATTCAGGTCGGTGCTCGCAACATGCAGAATTTTGAGCTCTTAAAGGAACTTGGAAAAGTAAAAAAACCGATTCTCTTAAAGCGGGGATTTTCAAATACAATTGAAGAATTTTTGATGTCTGCTGAATATATCATCAGTTCCGGCAATGAAAGGGTTATTCTTTGCGAACGTGGTATCCGGACATTTGAAACGTATACACGAAACACTCTCGACTTAAGTGCGGTGCCGGTTCTTAAAAAAATGAGCCATCTTCCTGTTGTTGTGGATCCAAGCCATGCATCCGGTATATACTGGTTAGTTGAGCCGATGTCCCTTGCCGCCGTCGCTGCCGGAGCCGACGGATTGATTATCGAAGTGCACAACAATCCGAAATGCGCACTTTGTGACGGTGCACAATCTCTTACCCCTGAAAATTTTGATGATTTAATGAAAAAAGTAAAATTAGTTGCGAAAGCAGTTTCACGTGAGGTGTAATTTCAATGGATTCAAATCCGCTGACCAAAAAACTAATTCTGAAAACCGCGTCATCCGAGTCTGAAATTTACTTTGGACGCGGCACTCTTCTTAAGGCAGGGTTATTATGCGGCACTCGCTTTCGAGGGCGTCGTGTGCATATTGTGAGCGATACCAATGTTGCTCCCTTATACCTCAGTCAAGTGTCCATGCTGTTTGAAGAGAACGGTTTTACCGTTACGTCAACCGTATTGCCGGCCGGAGAAACATCCAAAACGCTTGATAGTGTACACGCACTATACGAAGATTTTGTCAGCACCACTTTAACCCGGGCAGATCTCGTCGTTGCTCTGGGCGGAGGAGTGATCGGGGATACAACGGGATTTGCTGCCGCAACTTATCTTAGAGGAATCAACCTTTGTCAAATTCCAACAACTCTGCTTGCACAGGTTGACAGCTCCGTTGGTGGTAAATGCGGTGTGGATCTTAAAAGCGGCAAAAATTTGGTAGGCGCTTTTTATCAGCCTCATATGGTGCTGATTGATCCAGATATGCTGAATTCACTTCCAGAACACATTTTTAACGACGGTATGGCGGAAGTAATTAAATATGGTTTTATAGCGGATAAAAGTATTCTTGAAAAACTGGAATCTAATTTAGACAATGATATGATTTCTGATGTGATCCTTCGTTCGGTCGAGATCAAGCGTGATATCGTTATGCAAGACGAGCGGGATACATCCATCAGAATGATACTCAATTTTGGTCACACAATCGGCCACGCGCTGGAAAAACTGGGCGGCTTTCACGCCCTTTCCCATGGCCAGGCGGTTGCGCTTGGAATGAAGGCCGCTCTACAACTAGGAATTTTACTCGGTATTACCGAAAAAAGCACAATCCCTCAGTTAAATAATTTGTTAGACCGGTTTGAGTTAAATCAAGAAATAACTTATTCGGCGCCTTCTATTGCGGACGCTTTATTAAATGATAAAAAAATCTTGTCATCTACAATCAGCTTTATCCTTATTAAAACGCCGGGAGAGGCTTTCATTCACAACCTCTCTCTATTGAGTCTTCGTCAGCTGATTGTTGAAGTTCTAAAGTGAGGGGTGCTTGAAAATGGGATCAGTATTCGGAAAAAATTTAACGCTATCCATCTTTGGCGAATCTCACGGAAAATCAATTGGTGTCGTGATAGATGGCTATCCGTCCGGAGTGAAAATTGATTTTGAGCAAATATCGTATGAAATGGCACGGCGTGCACCTAAAAATTCATCCTACTCCACGAAAAGATCGGAAAGCGATCTTCCGGAAATTCAATCTGGTATTTTAGAAGGCAGAACTACCGGCGCTCCAATCTGTGCCATCACTTTTCCGGACGTTTGACGGCTCCGCTTGTTTTCGCCGGTGCGCTTTGCAAACAATACCTCCATTCAAAAAACATTTTAATCGGAGCACACATTGCGGAAATCGGCGGAATAGAAGACCTTCCGTTTTCAAATCTTGCCCTTACCCCCTCTCTGTTGTCCTTCTTAAACGAATGTGATTTCCCTATATTAGACCAAGAGGCCAATCAAAAAATACAGAAAAAGATAGCAGATGCTGTTATTAAAAAAGATTCTTTAGGCGGTATTATCGAATGCGCCGTTTTAGGA
>JANZZB010000169.1 GCA_026419635.1 Clostridiales bacterium
ATGCATAGTATTCCCCTAAATTGATTGAAATTTAGCTCTATCCTGGATTGAAATTATTTACAGATAGTTTCAAATAAAGCACTCACCATAATATTGTGTTCCGGAAAAATAAATAATCAGTAGTTTTCCTTCTGTCAGGTATAAGTGGTTTCGAGGTTGTTTTGTTTTATGATACCATGTTTTCAGATATAAAGAAAGACATACCTTCCCCTTTGCGAAAGATATGTCTTTTATTGGCGCGCCCGGCGGGAGCCGGACCCACAACCAACGGC
>JANZZB010000170.1 GCA_026419635.1 Clostridiales bacterium
CTTGTAGAGGAACTTTGCGCAGGTGAAGTTGTCGGCGGATTAATTGACATTTCTAACTTTGACCCTTCTCCCCGAAAAATCTCCTTCGAACCGGACAAAATCAATAAACTTCTTGGCATTTCGGTTTCAAAAGACGATATGATCAAGCTTCTTTTACCTCTTGGTTTTACTTTTGAAAAAGATCTTATAGTAGTGCCATCGTTTCGCGCAGATGTTGTCCGGATGGCGGACATTGCGGAAGAAGTTGCCCGAATGTACGGATATGATAAAATCCCGACAACAATGCTAAAAGGTGAAATGACACAGGGTCGTCTGACAACAGAACAAAAATTTGAATTTGAATTATCAGAGGCATGTCGTGCTGTCGGTTTATATGAAGTGCAAACCTATTCGTTTATTAGCCCGAAACAGTACGATAAAATCAGAATGCCTGCTGACTCCAGCTTGCGCGCTTCGATTGTGATAACAAATCCCTTAAGTGAAGATATGAGCATCATGCGCACAACATCTTTGCCTTCTATGCTGGAAGTTGTCGCAAGGAATTATAATTTTAGAAATGCGTACGCAAACCTTTTTGAGCTTTCCGCAATTTATCTTCCTGAATTGATCAATGGTAAGGCTGATGCTACAACACTGCCGAAAGAAAATAAGATTCTGACCATCGCATGTTATGGCAAAACCGGTTTTTACGAATTAAAAGGGTTGCTTGAAGTAATTTTTCAATCAATTGGTATCAATTCTGTTTTATACGAATCTGATCGTCAAAACCCAGCTTACCATCCCGGCAGATGCGCGAAAGTTTTTTTAAACAGCACATACCTTGGCACATTTGGGCAAATCCATCCGCAGGTTATGAAAAACTTCGGAATTGACTTACAGGTATATTCCGCAGAATTATCCTTTGAAACATTATTGGCGTCGGTTTCATCAGAGCGGGTATATCAGCCTGTTCCAAAGTTTCCTGCAATCTCTCGTGATTTGGCCGTTGTCTGCGATAAAGAAGTACCGGCACAGTCGATTGAAGAATGTATTAAAAAGAATGCAGGCAAATTACTTGAACAGATTTCGCTTTTTGATGTATATGAAGGCACTCAAATTCCAAACGGCAAAAAAAGTATTGCCTATTCTTTAACATTCCGAGTTCCTGAGCGCACTTTAACGGATGAAGAAGCGGATAATGCTTTAAGAAAAGCCTTAAAGGCACTCTCTTTCGAGTTTGGAGCCGAATTACGCCGTTAACAAACAAAAAAATTATTTTATATATGCTATAATGGATTGGAATCAAAACTTCCAATCCATTGTGTATTTTTTATATATATTTTCATGTTTTTTTAATATAAAGTTATCATAAATGAATTAGTTGACACAAAATTGCATTCAGATGGAATTTTCAACAATAAATAGGTAATGATTTCAATTTTAAGATATCTTTGACAATGGACATGAATTATTTTATAATAAGTCTGTTATAATGACTTGTATAATTAATTAAAACCGTTAGGGGGTTCAACGATGTTTGACGGGACAAGAAAATTTTCTCTTCCTGATGAAGGTGAAGTTGAAATGAAACGTATACTCACAACGGTTTATGACGCTTTAAAAGAAAAAGGATATAACCCGATTAATCAAATCGTCGGTTACATTCTCTCCGAAGATCCCACCTATATTACAAATCATTTAAACGCAAGAAGCCTGATTAGGAAAATCGATCGTGACGATCTTCTTCAGGAGCTTGTACGGCGGTATCTTGACGATTAGGCATTTATTTGAACAATTCCCTGCCTTACGGCGGGGTTTTATTTTCATATCATGCAAATAATAAACAACTGGGGAAGATGTCAAAAAAATTGTATCATTTTTGTAACTATTTTGTTTGACTTTTGTAACTTTTTGTGCTAAAATTCCCAGTATAAGAAATTGGAGGACATTTAATGAACGCAGCTGCAAAGAAAAAGGCTTCCGACTTTTTAATCTACAAGGGTCATCCGCTTATGCGCAAGGATAATTTTATTTATTACGGAAGCATGAGCGATCGTTATATCATCATGATGCAAATCCTTGAAACACAAAAAATCAAGGATATGGACATTGCGACGAAGGTCTCTGTTCAGCTTCAGCACACCCACCCTGACATGAAAGCGAGAGACCGTGTCGTCCGCAAAACTGAAAAGGACGGTCTTTACAACGCGATTGACGTCGCTGTTGTGTGGCTTGAACGCGCGCTTGCCACAAAATGACCTCCTAAATTTTATCGGAGGTACGGAATGACATACAAAAACAAGGCAGTAAAGACCTTTTTTTGTGCCATTATTTTTTCAGTTTGTTTTTTGGGCGCGGCCTACGGAATCAACGTTTCTGTTGGTACTGTAACTGCTTCTACCGAGCTGAATCTACGCTCTGGTCCGTCAATAACATCACCGAGTTTAACTACAATGCCAAGCGGCACCAAGATCTTGGTTTACTCTAAAAACGGCCCCTGGCTAACCGCTACTTCAGCCGGAAAATACGGCTATTTAAACTCCAATTATGTCAAAGTTACTAAAAACGCAGAAGGTAATTTCGGAAAAGGCCTTATTACCGGAAAATCGGTTAACGTCCGTGCGGACGCTTCAACGAGTTCCGACATTTTAACGACATTAGAACACGGAGCTTCCGTATCAATCGTTGGTTTAAAAAACAATTGGTATAAAGTTACTGCCAATAACGTTACCGGTTATGTTTCATCCGATTATGTGACAACTGCAACACAAATGTCCGTTAAAAAGGATAAAGCAGCGTCAAGCAAAGGCTCGGAAATCGTTGATTATGCAAAACAGTTCCTTGGTGTGAAATATCGCCATGGCGGTGCATCACCAAGCGGTTTTGATTGTTCCGGATTTACATATTATGTGTACAAACATTTTGGGATAACTCTTTCGCGCGCATCCGGCGCTCAATATTCTTCAAACTGTGAAAAGATATCGAAATCTGAGCTTAAGACCGGTGACCTTGTATTCTTTAAAAATCCAAATAGATCTTCAAAATCAATTGGTCACGTTGGTATCTATATTGGGAATAATTCGTTCATTCACTCAAGCTCACCAGGCGATGTCGTAAAAATTACCAAATTGTCAGACTCTTATTATGTAAGAAACTACAAAGCATCAGGAAGAGTATTATAATAATTATTATAAAAAAGGTACGCTTTACAGCGTACCTTTTTTCAAGGCTGTCGATAAAGTCGACAGCCTTTCGAGAGGGAATCCAATTCCCCCTCGATGCTTCCCCAGGTGCGGACAAAACCTTAGGTTTTATCCAATGTGTCCTCCGGCGGCGCATGTCCGCCTGCGGACTAATCTTACATTAAGGGGTTTCGACCCCTTAACAATCC
>JANZZB010000171.1 GCA_026419635.1 Clostridiales bacterium
TTAATGCTGCCCAACAATACTCCGGAATTTGATTATACCGCCTTTTTGAGAGGAAAGGGAGTTTTTTTATCCGCTTATGAGCAGGGCGATTATAAGGCTATTAAAACGAATACAATGGCATTCAAATATTATCCGAAGCTGATTGCTCGAAAAATTTGTGAGTCTATTGATCGTATCGGCGGAAAAAACGCAGGTTTTATGAAAGCGATGGTAATTGGCGATAAAAGCGGTATAGATAAAAAATTAAATTCTGCACTGATTAACACGGGAACCTCGCATATTGCAGTTGTATCCGGTATGAATATCGCTTTTTTAACAGGTTTTATATTACTGATTTTTGGATATCGCATTGGGAAGTGGGTTGCCTTTCCTGCGATTTTCCTCTTTATGTCGGTTGTTGGGTTTTCTCCTTCCGTTGTAAGAGCCGGAATAATGCAATTTTTTATACTTCTTGCTCCGCTCTTAAGACGTGAAACAGACCGGCTGACAACCCTCGGAGCTGCCCTGTTCATCATTTTAATCCTGAATCCTTTTGCGATTAAAGACATAGGACTGCTGTTATCATTTGGTGCGACGCTAGGGATCATTTTGTTTTATGACAGTATAAACCATGCGTTAAAAGAACCTGCCGAGAAATTACCGAAAATAATGAAAAAGATTCTCTTTCCGTTTATTTCTATATTGTCTATGACATTTGCCGCAATGGCATTCACCTTGCCATTGTCCGCTGTGTATTTTGGCAGGTTTTCAATGATATCACCTCTTGCAAATATGCTTATTCTGCCGATTTTTTCTATTACTTTTTCTTTCATTCTTATTTTGGGAGTAGTCGGTATTTATTTACCTGCGTTTGCAAGGTTACTTTTTTTTGTTCCTTCTTTTTTGTTTGACTTTGCGGTTAAGATACTTTATTGGCTTTCTAAATTTTCTTTTGCATCCGTATCCTCTCAAAATATCTTTTATATCATCTTTGTGATATTTGTTTATTTTTTAATTACGATTTGCGTATTGAGTACAAATAAAAAGGGTGTTATATTTGCGTCTTTAATAACCGGATTTATCCTTTTTTCTGCTGCTGTTTTCTTTACCGCAAGATTAAATGGGCAAGTACAGAAAATTGTATCTTTAAGCTCTGGTTATGGTGGAAAATGCGTTATTATTACATATGGCGCGAGTACTGTTATGGTAGACTGCGGAAGCGGGAAGTTCGGCGGGAATGCAAATTTTGCATCTGATTATTTGCTAAGAAACGGAATTCAAAAAATTGATATGTTGATTCTGACTTCTTATGACGCATTTCATTCCGGAGCGGTTATTGATTTAATGAAATCAATATACATAAGCAAAATGATTGTACTGTCTCCTGACAGATCCGGAACGTGCCATGAAATTACTGCAAATGCTGAAGCTATTGATGTACCGGTATACACCTTTACAGGAGAAAATACGCAAGTGATAGGAGAAATCGTCGTATCAATGAACCAAACAAACGACGGCGGGGCACTTGTAAATTTTCCAACTGTAAACGGGAATATTTCGGTAGTGACAATAAAAAATGGTTATAATATGGCACGACTTACAAAGACAGTGAAATTCAAATGTGATATTCTTATAATGGACAAAATGTCTGCAAGTAACAGCAAGGCAATGAGGTTGTATTTTAATAGTAATCTTCCTAAGGCTGTCATATTACTTAATCGGCCATTTGAGGATTCAGAGGGTATCCTTAGTGATTATAACGGCTCTCTATTTTCAACCGGAGAAAATGGAACAGTTACAATTTGCGATTCTGTTCAAGAATAACGGAGGGAATGAATGCGGAAAACAAAACAAAATGAATATGAGGAATTAAAAACCTCGCTGAAAACAGGTTCGTTTTTGCCATTTTATATTTTCTATGGTGAAGAAAGCTATTTAATGGAATATTCGATCAGTGAAATAAGAAAAAAATTAGTACAACCAGATATGGAAAGCTTTAATCTGATCGTTTTAGAAGGCAGTGCTGTGACACTGGACAACTTATCAGACGCTGTTTTAAGTTATCCGGTAATGGCTGAAAAGAAACTGGTTATCTTACGGGATTTTGATATCTTAAAGCCGCCGGCAGCAATGCAGGAAGGTATCCGTATGCTTCTTACGGAATTGCCGGAATACTTATGTCTCATTGTATGCTACGATACAATTCCTTTTTCGACCGGAAAGGCTTTGCCGCTTATGGATCTGGTAAAAGAAAAGGCAGCTATTGTTAATTTTCAGAAGAGCGGTGAGGCGGAGCTTGTTAAATGGATTAAACGCCGTTTTAGTGCACTTAATAAAAGCATCGAAACGAAAGAAGCGGAGTATTTGATTTTTATATCGGGTGCTTTGATGAATTCGTTGATTCATGAGATTGAGAAGATTGCTTCCTTTGCAAAGAATAAAGAAATAACACAGACGGATATAGATGCGGTCGTGACGAAGGCGCTTGAAGCGCAAGTTTATCAGATGACCGATTCTATTTCAAACGGTGACCTAAATAAATCCTTTCAAACGCTGCGAACTCTGTTATTAATGAAGTATGATCCAATCTTGCTATGCGGCGCTGTAACACGGCAGATGTTGCGTTTATATTCTGCAAAACTTGCTTTAAAGGAAGGGAGACATATTGACGACCTTATGAAAGTCTGGGGTATGAAATCAACCTATCCTGCCGAGAAATTATTTACTGCATGCAGAAATTTTTCGATAGAATCCCTGCAAAAAGGTCTTGAGTATTGTACAATTGCAGATCAAGAATTAAAGAGAACCGCACTTGATAAACAAAGGGTTCTTGAGATGCTCTTGATCCAAATTGCTGCATCGAAGGAAGGTGCAAAATGATAAAGCTGAAAGAGGTCATAATCGTTGAAGGACGTTATGATAAAAATAAAATAAAACAGATATTTGACGCTCCGGTCATTGAAACGGGAGGATTTGCAATTTTTTCAGACAAGGAGAAGATTGCACTGATTCGGCGAATGGCTGAAATTCGGGGTGTTTTAATTCTTACAGATTCCGACCGTTCCGGTTTTGCCATACGAAATTTTCTGAAAGGTTCTATAAATAACGCCAATATAAAACATGCTTATATTCCCGATATTTACGGAAAAGAAAAGCGGAAAACGAGTCCTTCGCACGAAGGGAAGCTAGGAGTGGAAGGCGTCGGAAACGACGTCATAATCAATGCGGTAAAGCGGGCAGGAGTATTGCCTTTACAAGATACCGAATTACCTGTAAACGAGCTTACAAAATCGGATTTATACGAAGCCGGGCTGTGTGGGCAAAAAGACAGCGCTCTAAAAAGAAGACATCTACTGCGTAAGCTTGGCTTACCTGAG
>JANZZB010000172.1 GCA_026419635.1 Clostridiales bacterium
GAAGAAAGCTGAGGGGAATTTGCCAGTTCCTCCTCCGTAAATCCTTTAATCGGGATAAATTCGCTGGCTTGTCTATTGCCGAGTGTAATCGTTCCTGTCTTATCAAGCAAAAGCACATCCACGTCGCCAGCCGCCTCAATCGCACGGCCGCTCATCGCAAGAACATTTGCCTGATTTAAGCGGCTCATACCGGCAATTCCGATAGACGATAGAAGCGCACCAATGGTTGTTGGGGCGAGGCAAACTAAAAGTGCGATTACATTTGTTATGGATATAGCAGAACCCATTCCGGCCTGCTTACTTGCAAAATCGGAAAACGGGAGAAGGGTTGCGGTCACCACAAGAAAAACTATTGTAAGCGTCACAAGCAAAATTTGAAGTGCTATTTCATTCGGCGTTTTCTTTCGGGAAGCACCTTCTACCATGGCAATCATTTTATCGAGAAAACTTTCTCCGGGTTCGGCAGTTACACGGATGACAAGCCAGTCGGATACCAGCGTCGTTCCCCCTGTTACGGCACTCCGGTCGCCGCCCGATTCACGGATGACAGGAGCGGATTCACCGGTGATTGCACTCTCGTCAACCGACGCCGCACCTTCAATTACTTCGCCGTCCATAGGGATTTGCTCGCCGGCTTTGACATAAACAATATCGCCTTTTTTCAAGACACTTGACTGTACTTCTTCGTAATCTTCCATATCAGATACCGATCTGAGCTTTCTCGCTTTTACGTCTTTTCTCGCTTTTTTCAGTGTATCGGCCTGCGCACGGCCACGGCCTTCGGCAATCGCTTCTGCAAAGTTCGCAAATAAAACCGTAAACCAGAGAATTAATGCAATTGTAAGCGTATAACCCGCGCTTTCATCACGAATACCGGCAAAAGCCAGAATATATAAAGCCGAGGTCAGGATCGCGCCGATATAAACCACGAACATGACAGGATTTCTGATTTGTATTTTGACTGATAACTTTGCGAAAGATTGTTTGATCGCATCAACGAATATATTTTTGTTTGAACTTTTTTCATTCATATGACTCACCTCATTTAACCGCCGTAAAGAAATCCGCGATCGGCCCCAGTGCCAGCGCAGGTAAAAAAGTAAGCGCGCCGATAATGAGGATAATACCGATTAAAAGACCCGTAAACATGGTGTTACTTGTAGAAAGCGTTCCCTCTCCTACGGCAACCGTTTTTTTGTTTGACAGATTTCCGGAAAGATATAGTACTGCCGACATAGGCACAAAACGCACAATAAGCATGATCATGCCACCTATTACGTTCGTAAAAACCGTATTCGCGTTAAACCCTGCAAATGCGCTTCCGTTGTTGTTACCCATTGAAGTAAACGCGTAAAGGATTTCCGAAAAGCCGTGCGCTCCGTGGTTTGTAAGCCATGAAGCTGCCTGCGGAATCAAAACTGCAGAAGTGGTTCCAAACAATGTAAAGAGAGGTGGAACCAATATGATCAGGCACACCATTTTCATGTCGTAAGGTTCGATCTTTTTCCCAAGATATTCAGGCGTACGGCCAACCATTAGCCCTGCAATGAATACGGTAAGGATGACAAACGCAAGCATACCGTAAAGCCCACTGCCTACGCCGCCGAATACAACTTCACCGATTTGCATTAAAAACATCAGGATTAACCCGCTTATCGGCGTAAAACTGTCATGCATGGCATTGACGGAACCGTTAGAGGCTGCCGTAGTCGCCGTACCCCAAAGCGCAGACGTGCCGACTCCATGCATGACTTCCTTTCCTTCCATGCTTCCAGATGAGAGAACTCCGTGAAACGTGGGTCCTAAACATTGCTCGCTGATTGATACAACCGCTAAAGACAGCACAAACAAGATAAGCATTGCCGCATACACCGACCTGCCTTGCTTGCGGTCTTTTACCGCCTTACCGAACGACACACAAAGCGCGGCGGGGATTAAAAGAATTGACAAGAGCTGCAGAAAGTTCGAGAAAGGCGTCGGGTTTTCCAGAGGATAAGCGGAATTCAATCCAAAAAATCCGCCGCCGTTCGTTCCAAGCTGTTTTATCGCAATCTGGCTTGCGGCAGGGCCTAATGGGATTACCTGAGCTGTACCGCTTTGGAGTGCTGCAACTTCCTTATACGGGCTAAACGTCTGAACAACTCCCTGAGATACTAGTAAAACAGCTAATATGAGTGATAAAGGAATCAGTACATAGAGCGTTACTCTTGTGAGATCCTGCCAGAAGCTGCCGATTGTTTTCTGCTTTTTTGATACAAAGCCTCTGATTAGCGCAAACAATACGGCGATTCCTGTGGCAGCCGAAACAAAGTTCTGAACGGTCAACCCGATGGATTGCGACAGATAGGATAACGTACTTTCACCAGAGTACGCCTGCCAGTTGCTATTTGAAACAAAACTTGCCGCCGTATTGAAAGCCAGATCCCATCGGACAGATTTTAGATGCTCGGGATTAAACGGCAATATGTTTTGAAGCATTTGGATGCTAAAAACGATAATCAACCCAATTGCACTGAACGCTAATACAGAGAATGTATATTCTTTAGGACTCATTTCGTCTTCGTCCCGTATCCCCATCCATTTGTAAATTCCTTTTTCAACCAGAGACAGTACGGGTGTCAGAAATACGTTTTGTCCGTTCATAACATTCGTAATGTAAATGCCGAGCGGAATCGAAAAACCAATTAATATCAGCAGAAAAACAATCTCTTGTAACACGATATTGTTCATAGATTCTCACCTCGAAACAAAACATAAACCAGATAAATAAGCAGCAAAAATGCAATGATCGCGGATATTGCTAAAACAACTCCCATAAAACCAACCCTTTTCCATAATTTCTGAAGCACCCTCACAAGAACCATACTGTCAAAACGATTTAGTATACTATTCGTATTCAAATACGTTAATATTTCTCTATGTTATCATTGCTTTCAATGAGTTGTGAATAGTTTTCCTCATATCTCCCGTAATAGTAATTTTTTAATATAAAATAAAGCTTATTCTCTTTCTCTTTTCCTGTTTCAACACATGATGTACTTCATAGCCTTTAATAAAAGGCCCTCTGCAGTCCTATTGTAGCTTTATTTGAATTAAGGCGACATAAAGGAAAAAAGATTTGAAATAAAGATTGTATAAATATAAAGTACTAAAAGAAAAAACAGCGCCATCGCTTTCGATGGCGCTGTTTTCAGAGTGTCAAAAAGGTATCATCCTGGGATTGTTAAGGGGTAAAAACCCCTTAACGTAAGATTAGTCCGCAGACGGACATGTG
>JANZZB010000173.1:0-3001 GCA_026419635.1 Clostridiales bacterium
GGATTATACAGTGATGATTGATTATGCACATACGCCGGATGGAGTGGAGAACATCTTAAAAGCGGCTCGCGGGTTTACAAAAGGACGGGTCATTTCTTTGTTCGGCTGCGGTGGAGACCGGGACAGGACAAAGCGCCCCAAAATGGGCAGCATAGCATCAAAATTATCCGATTTCATCATAGTCACTTCCGATAATCCGCGTACAGAAAACCCATTAAGTATTATTAATGATATTCTCACAGGAATGAAGAATACAAAATGTCCATATACCGTAATTCCTGAAAGGCGGGAAGCGATCGTGTACGCTCTTGATAACGCAAAACCCGGAGATACGATCATTTTGATGGGAAAAGGGCATGAAACCTATCAGGAAATTAACCACATCAAATACCATCTGGATGAACGGGAAGAAATCAATCAATATTTTGCTAAGAAAAAATAAACATTACCTAAAGTTTTTGGTATAATAAATAGATCGCTTATTTGGCATCTGATACCTCAACAGATAAAATATTTGGTTTTTTAAGAAATATAGAGCCAAGTCATTATGATCAGTTTAATAAATAAGGCAATCTGCCGATAAAAATCAGGAATCGGAATTGCTTCAAAGTCAACGATATTCATGCGTTATGTTGACCTATATTTTCGGGAGTGGAGAGATGGAGAAGCTTTATTTAAGCAAAGTGGCAAATTGGGTTGGAGGAGTGCTTCATGGCACAGACTGCGAACTCTTTTCCGTTTCAACGGATACGCGGACAATTGAAGCCGGAAGCCTGTTTATTCCCCTGAAGGGAGATCGTTTTAACGGGCACTCGTTTATTGGGGAAGCTGTTGAAAAAGGTGCGGCAGCATTTTTCTCAGAAGAATCGAATATTGAAACGACCGTGCCGTATGTTGTGGTTCTGGATACAAATCAGGCTCTTTTAACGCTTGCTGAGCGATACAAAGCACAATTTCCGGTAAAAACAGTCGGCATTACAGGCAGTGTCGGAAAAACAACGACAAAAGAAATGACGGCTTCAGTTTTATCGCAAAAATATAAAACGTTAAAGACCGAAGGAAATTTTAATAATTTAATCGGTCTGCCGTTAACTGTTATAAAATTGGATCAAAGTTACGAGGCCACTGTTCTTGAAATGGGCATGTCCAACTTCGGCGAAATATCGCAGCTAACAAAAGTCGCAAAGCCGGACATTGCAGTAATAACTGCGGTCGGTGTTGCACATATTGAATTTTTGGGATCCCGTGAAGGAATATTAAAAGCAAAACTTGAAATACTCGAAGGTTTAAAAGAGGGCGGGAGCGCTGTGTTAAACGGTGATGAGCCGTTGCTTTACAGATTAAAAGGTACCCTGCCTCAGAATACGGTTTATTATGGCTGGGGTAATCCGGAATGTGATATCACGGCTTTTGATATTGATGAGACTTCAACGGGTTTGAGTTTTACAGTTAAGGCTAATGAATTGGAATTTCGAGTTAATCTGAATGTTCCGGGGATGCATAATGTTAATAATGCGCTTGCTGCCGTTGCATGCGGTCTGCATTTTGGATTAAGCACGGAAGAAATACAGGAGGGGCTTCTGTCGTTTAGAAATGTGGGCATGCGCCAAAACATATATCAGAAAAACGGGTTTACAATCATTGAAGATTGTTATAATGCAAGCCCTGATTCGGTTATTGCAGCTCTTGGTGTTTTAAAAAATATTGAGACGGACGGACGGAGATTCTCCATACTTGGTGGTATGCGTGAACTCGGTGATTACGCAAAAAAAGGGCATATAGACTGCGGAGCGGTTTCAGCGGGTATTGCCGACTTTTTATATGTGTTTGGTGAAAACGCAGAATTTTATGTTGAAGGAGCAAAAAAAGCGGGAATGGATAAAAGCCATATCCGTTGTTTCAATACGAAAAATGATCTTGCAGAAGACTTGATACAGACCGCCAGACCGGGCGATGTGCTGCTTTTTAAGGGAAGCCGCGCAATGAAAATGGAGGAAGTACCGAAGCTTATTTTTGGAGAGAAAACAAATGAGATTTGAAATTTTGATTTTTGGATTGTCGCTTATCATTTCGACGGTTGTCGGTGGACCGATTATCCATTTTTTAAGAAAACTGAAATTCGGACAAAAAATTCTTGAAATCGGTCCAAAATGGCATTTGTCGAAGCAATATACTCCGACAATGGGTGGCATCATTTTTATTCTCAGCATTACACTGACCATCCTTTTTGCCGATTTCTACTTAAACAAATCATTGGATTTTCGGAATATTGCCGTATTGGTCTTTGCGCTTAGCTTTGCCGCCATCGGATTTGTAGACGACTTTACAAAAATCAAAAAGAAACAGAATTTAGGCCTGACAGCGATTCAGAAACTTCTTCTGCAGGTTTCGGTAGCGGCTGTTTTTGTCGCTTTTTTAAGGCTTTATGGTTACTTAACACCAAATCTCTATATCCCTTTTTACGGAATAACAGTACCGATGCCGTGGGGATTATATGCCCCGTTTGCAGTCTTTGTCATTATCGGCGCAGTTAACGCCGTAAACCTGACCGATGGTATTGACGGACTTGCGTCATCCGTGACGCTGATTGTTGCTCTATTCTTTGCAGCGGTATCCCATTTTTTGAAAATACCATCGCTTACCGCATTTGCATTAGCCCTTGCGGGAGCTCTTTTTGGCTTTTTATTTTACAATTTTAATCCTGCAAAAGTGTTTATGGGGGATACCGGTTCACTTTTTCTCGGCGGAGCTGTGTGCGGGTTGGCTTTCGCTTGCGATATGCCGCTTATTTTAGTTCCGATCGGTATTATTTACGTTGCAGAGACAGTATCGGACATTTTGCAGGTAGGTTACTTTAAGCTTTCTCATGGAAAACGTTTATTTAAGATGGCGCCCCTTCATCACCATTTTGAAATGTGCGGATGGAGCGAGAAAAAGATCGTGTTTGTATTTGCAATCATCACCGCGGCATGTTGCATCGTTACTTATCTTGGCCTGTCTC
>JANZZB010000173.1:3011-3243 GCA_026419635.1 Clostridiales bacterium
GTTTGGCAAAGTCACAAGTCAGGCGAAGAAAAGATGTAGGTTCAAATTTTGATATAGCGCTTGATGATTCAAAGTCAAATGGCAAGACATTCAGCGGACATATCGACCAGCCGTTTGTCGCCTTAACTTTTTTATTGCTGGGCACTGGACTCATTATGATGTTTTCAGCTGGCTATACGGATGCTTATTATAATATGCATGGCAACGCGACATATTATATTGCACGTCAAGG
>JANZZB010000174.1 GCA_026419635.1 Clostridiales bacterium
CGCCGGAGGAAACATTGGACAAAATCTTCAGATTTTGTCCGCACCTGGGGAAGTATCGAGGGGGAATTGGATTCCCTCTCGAAGGCTGTTGATTTTATCGATAGCCTCAACCGGCACAAAACGTGCCGGTTTTCTTTTTTATTATTATAATTGTTCTAACAACCTTGCAATAATGGCATCTGTATCCATGCCAGAGGCATCAACAATGATATCTGCGACACTCTTATAAAGGGGAAGACGCATTTCAAACAGCGCATTAATTTCTTCAATGGATTTTTCTTTTATGAGAGGCCGGTCTTCCGCTCCGTTTAAGTTTTGAATGATTTTTTCAAACGGAGCATCTAAATATATAAGTTTTCCTGTATTTTTTATATTTTGAACATTTACAGGATTTAAGACAGCGCCGCCGCCTGTTGAGATAACATAGTTTGAGAAATTTTGAAGCGAGGAAATCGCTTCGGATTCAATTTTTCGGAAAAAATCTTCACCGTGAGATGCAAAAATTTCGTTGATTTTCATCTTTTGCTGGTCTTCAATCAGTGCATCCGTATCAACAAAAGTATATCCCAAAAGATGTGCTAAACGCATTCCGATTCTTGTTTTACCGGAGCCCATAAAACCGCTTAAAACAATATTTTTCCGACGGTCTTTTGAAATAGTCTCTTTTGCGTCAGATACCTTTTTTAAGAGACCGGGATGCGAAGCAGGAAACTTTCCGGTCGTAAGATTTATAAGGGTTTCGAAAAACTCCGGATAGGAAATATTGACGCATTCGGAATGGTAAATTTCTGATGGAGTATCGGCTGATAAAGCGGCAATTGCCATGGACATAGCTATACGGTGATCATCATGCGAATCAAACGCGGCGCCATGAATAGGCCCTCCGTTTATAATAAAACCGTCGTCTGTCGGTACAATATCTACCCCCGCTTTTATGAGTTCGGAGGCGGTGGTCATAATTCGGTTTGATTCCTTATATAACAATTCGGATGCATCTTTTATTACGGTTTGTCCTTCTGCGCAAGCCGCGGCCACGGCAAGAACAGGAATTTCATCAATCATGCGGGGGATAAGATCACCGCCCAAAACAGCGCCGTGAAGTTTAGAAGAACGTGCTATTATAGTTCCGCAAAGCTCTTCTTTTCCATGAATATCCGAAATCTCTATATCCGCCCCCATTTGCATAAGAGCGTCTAAGATACCGGTCCGTCTGGGATTCAACCCAACATTATCGATTGATATTTCTGAAGATTTTGTAATCAGCGCGGCTACAATGAAAAACGCGGCGGAAGAGATGTCACCCGGAACGTCAATTTCAGTAGATTCTATTTTGCTGCCCGGTGTCAAGGTGATTACGTTGCCATCTACTGATAAATCAATCCCAAAATGCCTCATCATAAGTTCGGAATGGTCACGCGACAGTTCTTTTTCCCGTATTACCGTTTTTCCGGATGCAAACATTCCGGCGAAAAGAAGTGCTGATTTTAGCTGTGCGCTGGCAACGGGCATTGTATAATCGATACCGTGCAAAATGCTTTTTTTAATTTGTAAAGGACAAAAATTATCATTTTGCGCGGAAATGAAAGCGCCCATTTCACGAAGGGGTTTCATGACTCTTCCCATCGGACGCCGCCTTATCGTTTCGTCTCCGTCAATCACACTGTCAAAATTTTGGCCAGCCAATATACCGCAAAGTATCCTGGTTGTCGTACCTGAATTTCCTGTGTACAACACTTCTGATGATTGGCGAAGACCATTTGCTCCTTTGCCATGGACAAGAACCAAGTCGTCGTTTATTTCTGTCTGGACGCCAAGTTTAGAAAAGCAATCAATTGTTGATAGACAATCGGCGGCTTTTAAGAATCCGCGAATTGAGGTCGTACCGTTCGCAATAGACCCCAGCATAACAGCACGATGTGATATCGATTTATCACCGGGAACCGTAAACCGGCCCCGTAGATTTGATACAGGTTCAATAATCATATGTCACCGCTTTTCCGACAATCTCCGTTGCCTGAGTATTTGTTTCATTGTCTTTATACGTTTAATCATATTTAATGTCAACTAGGTTTTATATGAGCCGAGAATTTTTAACATGGGTAACTCTAGCTCAAGCTGAAGTAAAACCGCTCTTGTGTTATGATCACTTAAGTTTCCGTCAAAATCAACGTAAAAACAATATTCCCATGGAGTGTCAGGACGCGGCCTTGACTGTATGTGGCTTAAGTTAATTTTATAATCAGCAAAAATGGAAAGTGCATCTGCCAGAGATCCGCTTTGATGCGGGAGGCTAAATGCGATTACAATCCGATTATCGCCTGACTGGTTATATAGGGAGGGCGATACGGAAATAAAACGCGTATAGTTATGCTGGCAGTTTGCGATATTTTGCTGCAAAATGCTTAAACCGTATTCTTCGGTAAGATCCACAGATGCGATTGCAGCTGTGTCCTTCCGGCCGATTTCTGTCACCATTTTAGCTGCCACCGCAGTGTTTGAAACGGGTTCGACATCGCAACCGAGACGGCGGATAAATTCTCTGCATTGGGAAAGTGCCTGCGGATGAGATAAGAGCCGCTTGATGTCCGATATCTGCGTTTCGGGTAGTGCCAACAGTGCATGATTAATAGGGAGTATAAAGGAACGATTGATAAAAAGGTGATATTTTATCAAAAGATCATACACTTCCGACACCATACCAGCAGTTGAATTTTCAAGTGGAACCACTCCACATGAAGCGTTTCTTTGTGAGACTTCTATAAAAATATCTTCAAAGTCCCGGACATTACGGTAAGTCGCAAGGGGATACATTTTTTTTGAAGCAACATGAGAATAAGCACCGGGTAATCCCTGATAGCATATAACCGGATTTTCAATATTTAACTGACTTGTATCTTCTGCATTAAAACCGGGGGTGTATACTGAGGATGTATCTAACAGGATTGCGTATTGGATTTCACGGCTCTGGCGTATAATGCTTCGGTATAGCGACTCTATTTTGTAGGAAACGTCTTGGCTTAAGCCGGAGGTGATTTCGGACAGGATTTCTTGTTCCCGCTGCGGACAATAGATGACGCTGTTGTCCATCAATTTCTTTTGTTCAGCAACTTCAATAGAAAGTGCGATTCGTTTTAACAGAAGTTCGCGTAGATCCTGATCGAGCGAGTTGATGTCTGCTCTAATTTCATTAAGCG
>JANZZB010000017.1:0-10667 GCA_026419635.1 Clostridiales bacterium
GAAATATTACTGACGAACTCGATTCTGTGGGTAATACGACTGCCGCAATCGGCAAAGGATTTTCCATCGGATCAGCCGCACTTACCGCACTCGCATTGTTTTCAAGCTATGCGCAGGCGGTCAAACTGTCTGCAGATGAAGTAAACTTATTAGATCCGATTGTTATTGCAGGATTATTTATCGGTGCGATGCTTGCCTATCTGTTCAGCGCTCTTTGCATTGAATCTGTTAGCCGAGCTGCACAGCAAATGATCAACGAGGTGCGTGAACAGTTTAAGAAATTTCCGGGAATTATGCAGGGAACACAAACGCCTGACTATTCCAGATGCGTTGATATTTCAACAAAAGCTGCTTTAAAAGAAATGATTCTTCCGGGTGTTTTAGCAATTCTGTCTCCGATACTCGTAGGGTTATTCTTAGGGAAAGCAGCTCTTGCAGGTCTTTTGGCGGGTGCAACCGTCTCCGGTGTATTACTTGCTATTTACATGGCAAATGCAGGCGGAGCATGGGACAATGCCAAAAAATATATTGAGGGTGGAAATCATGGCGGTAAAGGAGGCAAAGCACATAAAGCCTCTGTAATCGGTGACACGGTCGGAGATCCGCTCAAAGACACAGCCGGACCGTCTATGAATATTCTTATTAAATTAATGAGCATTGTTGCTCTTGTTTTTGCTCCGCTCTTTATGTAAATTTGGGTTAAGCATATTGTCAAACTGAAAAATGTATGGTACGGTGGAGTAAAAGCAAAGGAGACGATGCAATGCGCTGGGTTACAGATAATGTCGGTCTTCAAAAAGATAAGGTTGTTTCCCTTTTCTGACTTTTTTAATGACTTGACAGAATTAATGTAGAATATATTCTGCAGAAAAGGAGAAACAGTAATGAAAGATTTTGTAACTTATGGACTGATTGGAGACCCGGTAAGGCACAGTTTTTCTCCGACTGTATTCAACACTTTTTTTGAATATTACGGAGAAAACGCGGCATTTATCACGATCCTGATCAGAAAAGGTGAAATACCGAAGCTTTTTGATGAATATGTGGACACACTGGCTCTTGGCGGGTTTACCTGCACCATGCCTCAAAAAGAAGATATTATTCCGTTTCTGGACGAATTAAGCGATGCTGCACGCGAGTGTCAATCGGTTAATGTCGTTTCGCTTCGCGATGGCAAGCGTTTCGGACATACGACAGACGGTCTTGGAAACCTTCGCTCATTTGAAGCAACCGGACGCAAAGCGAAAGATCAGAAGGTTGTGATTTATGGTGTCGGAGGAGCATGCAAATCCATTGCACAAGCCTATCGTGCAGCCGGTGCTGATGTTACGATTTTATCCAGAAATCCGGAAAAAGCAGAAGCTGTCGCGAAGTCCCTCGGCGGAATGAAAGGCGGCGACTCAAGTAAGTTAAAATCATATTTGCCGGAATGTACACTTTATATCAACGGTTCCCCTCTCGGTATGAAGGGCAGCCCGGATTTTGAAGATTTTTCATTCCTTGATCTTCTTCCGAAAAACGCGTCTGTTTACGATTGCGTTTACAATCCGCGTGAGACATCTTTAATCAAAGAAGCTCGTTTGAGAGGACTTCATACGGTAGACGGATTGATGATGCTTCTGGCGCAAATGGGCGTCTTATTTGAAACGCTTACCGGTATAACTCCAGATGAAAAAATAACGGAAGTCGCCCTTAAAAAGGTAAGCGATATTCTGGCTGGCAAGTAAAAATATTTCGGCGGGCCGCTTGCCGATATAAGCGGCAGCCCGCAATTTGGTAAGCGTCTGAACCTATAAGGTTCATATTGGGAACGCTTGCATTGCGGTATAAGGAGCTTTCATATGGAGAACAACATTATCAAGACGTTTACTCAGGATGACCTGAAAGATTTTCACTGGATGATAAACCCGATTTCCTACAGAGTTGCAGACGGTGCTTTGTATGTCACTCCTGAAGGACAGTCCGACCTCTTTTTCAGCCCGCTTGAGCCGCGCGACCGGTTTAATGCCGCGGTTCTTACGAAGAAAGTAAAAGGCAATTTTATTGCGGTTATTAATACAGAGCCTGACTTCGATGGACGTGCAAATGCAGCTGGACTTTTTGGATATCTAGACAAGGATCATTGGGCAAAGCTTTGCTTTGAACGCACCGGTCCCGGGGCAATCGGCGCCTGCGCTCTGTGCACGACGAAATATCGCTCGGATGATTCCAACGCGGAGACGCTTCGAGACAACCCGAAGAGCCTTTGGATGAAGTATTGCAGATTTGAAGACGCATTCTCCATGTTTTACTCTTTAGACGGTGAGAATTATACTTTTATCCGTAAATATGCTCTGCCCGGATTCTCAGACGAAATGGAAGTGGGAATTTTTGCTCAGTGCCCAGACTGCGGTCCGAAAGAGCACAAAATAAATTTCTTATCCATTAAACCTGTTGATAAAGTCAACATCCGTACGGGTATCGAAGAATAATTAAAAAAAGAACTTATGAAACGCGGCGATTTTTAGCCGCGTTTTTTTTATTTTACTTTACTAAATATCAAATATTAAAAATATTATAAATCAGAAAACAATAAAAAAAGGGGAGAGCAGTATGGAAAATCTTATCGAAACATTTACCCAAAATAATTTGGATGGATTTCGCTGGCTTGTTGAGCCGATTTGCTACTCAGTAAGAAATAATGCTCTTTATATTACTCCTCAAGGCCATTCCGATTTCTTCTATAGTACAGTTGAACCATGGGATCGTTTTAACGCGGCAGCCTTAGTCAGAAAAGTAAAAGGAAATTTCGTGGCTATAGCGAATGTAGAGCCCAATTTCAGCGCACGGGCAAATGCAGCAGGCATATTCGGCTTTATTAATATGAATCATTGGTCAAAATTGGGTTTTGAAAGAACGTCGCCCAAAACACCTCCTCCTATCGGACCAATTACGATGGTAACCAACTTTTATCGTTCGGACGACGCAACCGGTGAAACGCTTAGAAATAATCCAAAAACACTATGGCTTAAATATGTTAGAAACAATGATTCGTTTGCCATGTTTTATTCGGAGAATGGCGAAAATTATACATATCTTCGTAAATATGCGGTTCCGGATGCTCCTGACTTAATAGAGGTTGGACTTTTTGCTCAGAACCCAGATATTGATCCGGTTGAGCATAAGATAAATTACTTCTCAATAAAGTCGGTCAAAAAGGTGAACGTCCGTACAGGTTTGGAAGAATAGGGTTAAAATAGTAGTGTAACATCTTGTCACTTTTTGAAATAAAATTTACGTATACTAAATAAGTATATATTTTTTAAAAATTTGGTTTAAGCATATTGTCAAACTGAAAAATGTATGATACAGTGAAGAAAAAGGCAAAGGAGACGATGCTATGCGCTGGATTACAGATACTGTCGGGCTTCAAAAGGATAAGGTTGTTTCCACTTTCTATAATTAAAATTATAAGATAAATGGAGGAAATGACCATGTCAAAAGAAAGACTCGATAGACTTAACGATAAACTGAGAAAAGCAACAATCCGTATTGATACGGATCGTGCGAAACTCGCAACGGAAGCATATCACAAATTCCCGAACTTTACCCCGGTAATGCAGAGAGCAAAGGTTTTCGAATATATCCTTGACAATATGAAAATTAACATTCGTGACGACGAACTGATTGTCGGCAGCCAAGCGGTCGGCATTCGAGGCGTACCGATATTTCCGGAATTCGGCGCAAAATGGATCATCGACGAGATGGATAAGTTCAATACCCGTGGAACCGATCCTATCGTCGTTACCGACGAAGACAAGGCGGAACTTCTTCCAGTCCTTGAAAGCTGGGGAGAAAGCTCCTTTGACATGAAAGCAAAAAAAGCGATTGATCCCTATACGTTAAAGGCAGAAAAATGCGGCATTCTTTCCGTTGGCGGGCGCACCACCGGTATGGGCCATATTTCCCCGCTTTATCGCCACATTCTGCCAATTGGACTTGACGGCGTTATCAAGGAAGCGGAAGCGAAGCTTTCGGGCTTTAAGGCAAAAACGCCAGCCGATATCAAAAAATTCGACTTCTGGAAAGCAAGCATTCTTTCCAATAAAGCCGTGATCCGTTTTGCTGAGCGCTATTCAAAGCTTGCAGCCGAAATGGCAAAAACAGAAAAAGACTTAAAACGCCGCGAAGAGCTTTTGAAAATTTCGGAAGTTTGTGCGTACGTTCCGAAAAATGAACCGAGAAACTTTTGGGAAGCGATACAGTTCACTTGGTTTATCCACCTTACGATACAGATCGAAGACAACGGCCATAGCATCGCTTTCGGCCGTCTTGACCAGAACCTCTATCCGTATTACAAAAAAGACGTCGTTGATGGCACCACCAGCCAGGAAGATGCCGATGAGCTTTTAGCTTGTATGTACATTAAGGCTACAGAGAACATCAAACTGCGCGATGCGTTTGATTCGCTTGCTTTTGCTGGATATCCTTTATGGCAGCAGATGGCGATCGGCGGACAGAAGCCGGACGGCACCGATGCGACAAACGAACTCACGTTTGCCTGCTTCCGTGCGTGGGAGCTTGTTCATACGACCCAACCGTCCATGTCGTTCCGTGTGCATGACAATACTCCGGAAGATATCATGAAGGTTGCGCTGAGCTATACCCAGAGAGGCTACGCGATCCCGGCGTTTTATAACGACAATTTGGTCACTCGCCTTATTATGAACAAAGGCGCTACCATCGAAGATGCGCGCGACTGGACAGTGCATGGCTGCGTTGAGCCTTATGTCCAGGGACTGTCTGACGGTCGTCCGAATGTCGGGTATGTCAATGTTGCCAAATGTATCCAGCTTGTCTTGAACAACGGATACGACCCGGACGCAAAATGCGAATTGGGTCTTAAGACAGGCGAGCTTTCCTCCTTCAAATCAATTGACGACATCGAAAATGCGTTTCACAAGCAAATGAGGCATTTTATCGAGAAGATGTGCAACGACTATACGATAGTCTGCGCTATGCATGGCGAATATGTTCCGAAAGCGTTTGCGTCCTGCCTGGTCGGTGACTGCCTTGAGCAAGGAAAAACGCTCGAAGAGGGCGGAGCAAGATATAATAGCTCAGGCGTATTCATTGTTGCACTCGCAAATGCCGCCGACTCACTCGAAGCTCTCGATCAAATCGTATTCCGCGACAAGATGCTGACGCTTGAGCAGTTCAACGAGATCCTTCTCAATAACTTTGAGGGTCAGGAACGCTTAAGAAACATTATCCTGAATAAAGTGCCGAAATACGGCAACGACAATCCCCACGTTGATGCATTTGCAAACCGTATGATCCGCGAATACAACGAGGAGATGAGGAAATACCGCGACAGCCGCGGCGGAACGTACGAAAACTGCATTCTGTCGACTTCTTTCAACGTCCTTCAGGGACTCACGCTTGGAGCTACGGCGGACGGAAGGCTTGCAAAAGAACCCGTATCCGACAACGCATCTCCGATGGTCGGACGCGATACGACCAGCCCGACGGCGGTCATCAAGTCGGTAGCTTCCATTGGCCAAGGCGATATCAACAACGGAACGCTTTTCAATATCAAGTTTGACCCGAACGTCATCAAGGGCGAGCAGGGCATGAAGGTGCTGGAAAACATCATCCGTTCCTATTTTGCCATGGATGGCGAGCATATCCAAATTAACGTCGTTGACGCGGAAACGCTGCATGAAGCACAGAAGCATCCGGAAGATTACGGGAACCTTCTCGTCCGCGTTGCGGGCTATTCTGCTTACTTCATTGAGCTTGACCATGCCGTGCAGGAAAATATTATCAACCGTACCGCGCACACCAATACTGGATGCTGCTAATATAGTCTAAAGTAAAACATTACCGTGTAACGTTTTAAGAAGCACAATTACTCTTAATACAAATCCCACAGCCTTAAAAAGGCTGTGGGATTTTAGATTTGTAAATAAATCTTAGTATGCCTAGGTACACGCAAATAAAAAGAGAGGCTTGCATTCGTGCACAAGCCTCTCTTATGACTTCAAAACAATACAATCACTTCTGATTTATCAAACCGCTTCTTCGCTTTCCCTTTTTGTACTGACAAGGTTCCTTCCGTCTCTTTTGGCATTATATAAGGCGATGTCGGCGTGTTCTACCAGCTTTTCAGGATCGGATGTGTTTTCCGGGTAGGAAGAAACACCGATTGAAACCGTAATTTTGAGATCCTTACCGGAACTCAAGATAAATGAACTTTGCTCAACGTTCTTCCGTATTCGTTCTGCCACTTCGACTGCCCGCTGGAGCGGACAGTCGAGAAGAATCACGGAGAATTCCTCGCCGCCGTTGCGGGAAATGATATCAAAGTTTCGGCAGGATTTTTTGAGTATCTCGCTCAAACCTTTCAATACAAGATCGCCTTCTGCATGGCCATAGGTGTCGTTTACTTTTTTGAAAAAATCAATATCAATAAAAAGGAACGAGAGATTTTCTTTTCGCTGCTTCGCGCCGGCAATGGCATTGTTTAAAAAGGCATCAAACCGTCTTACATTGTTAAGGCCGGTTAGAAAGTCCTTTTTGGCGTCCTCGTTCGTCCGATTTAGTTCCATATTGGATTTTGTGATATTTTCCAACAAAAAGTAGAGAGCGAAAGACGCCGTCACAGTTCCTCCGCAATATACCACAAAGACATCCCTGAACAGCTGTAAGTCGTTTATCAACAGTGCAATTACGGCTCCGGTAATGGTAATCTCCGTCAGAACCGACAAAATCCATTGAATTGGCCGCTTTAGCTTTGTTTTGCCGATCAGACCGCAAGCAACTCCTATACTGATTACTGAAAAAGAAGCCGCGATTGAGGATGGGTTGATACCAAAATAAGCGATGCGGAAAATTCCGATTACAAGAGATGTAACAACCGCCGAAGGGAAAGATGCATATAACGCTATCATGATGATCGGAAGACAACGCAGATCAAGATAACTGTTAGGAGTAACCTGTACTCCGAAAACCATGAGCAGGCATCCTAAAAAACCCGCGGCTATGCCGGTTATGAGCTTCCTGTGCAGCGGCGAGGAGGGAGTTGCTATTTTTTCGCGAAACAATTGATTACTTAAAGTAATAAAAGAGATCAGGATTGTGACATTAAAAAATATTTCTTTTACAAGTTCAGGCATAGTATTCCTCGGTTAGATGAATTGACGATTTAATGAGCAACATTTACATAATTACTCAAAATTGTTAAAACATGTATTTTTTATTTTATCATACACTTGTTTCAAAATCAACAAAGCTATAATCACCATGACGTATTCTCACGTACCACTTTTATTCGAGTATTAATTGTATTTTCGGACTATAGCAGAAAAACACAGGGTAGCCGCAATTAGCAGCTACCCTGTGCTAATTTGAATTAGAAAATAAAGTTGGTTACTTGCTCGATAATGTCGTGTAATAGAGGTCATTTGCTTCTGTCAAGATTTTTAATTATTTCATGATAGCGTACGGTTGCTAGCGTACTTGGTGCACCTTTTTTGCAGAAGGATAACCCTGCTAGTTTTGGAACAACGCGTTCAACAACTATCTGCCCATCGACCATTTTGGACTTCAGTGCTTCCAAAGCTTCCAAAAACCGTTTATCCTCTTTTGCCCGGTCATAAAACGACAAAACGTAGACGTAAACAAAAAGGTTGTAGTTACGGAAGGGATATTCTACCTGCATAAACAATGTGCCAATTCCATAGTGGCACGGGCCGATTGGTTTCTTGATCGTCCAATGCTCCAGTAAAAAATCCACAGCCTTGTCAAGCGCCGGTTCGTTATTGAGATCATTGCTAAAGCGGAACGCATTCAGTGCAGTAAGTGTTGGAAAGGGATTTGAGAGCTCTGTTTCCGGACCCCGGCCAAAACTAAATTTGTTGCAGCGCCAGCCTCCATCGCTATGCTGGATATCCAAAAGATGCTCGAAGGTTTTTTGTAGCCTGACATCGGAAGCATATCCCATGCGGCATAGTACCTCGGCAGCGTGGACGGTATGGCATGGGTAAATAGATCCTTGCGGGTACAACTTAAAACTTCCATCTTCTCTCCATGCGCTAAATATCAAGTCGGTACATTCTTTAAGTAAAGGCTCTGTAGGTTCCATACCCAATTCTAACAGATAAACTACGCTGTCGAGAGTGGAGAAAGGAGATCCTTTTATTAGACGTTTGTCGGGTGTAGTCCAGTAGTCAGCGCCATTATCATACCTATGTGATAATATCGCTTCAATATCCGATGAATAGAGCAGATTCACAGCCATTATTTTACACACTCATTTCATATCGTACATTGTTTTAACATAAAAGAGCGGAAAAAAACCAAATGTAGATTTAAGCAGGAACTTTATGAAACGAGACAGGCTCCCCTCACCTTAAGTATTGACTGGTTACAAATCGGAATCGTCAATAAACAGTTCAGAGAGAAGCTTATTAAAATTAGACGAAAAATATTTAAGACGTGCTGCAATTTTGGAATAATCCATCCTGGTCGGCCCGATAATTCCGATCACGCCTTGAATTCCATCTCCGAGCTTGTAGGTAGTATAAACCACACTTGCATTGTTTAATGGCTCGACTCCGTTTTCAGGTCCAATCGTAATGTTTACCGATTCGGGTTCTTCAGGAATCTTTAAGCTGGTCATGTTGCGCCTATCAGAAATATAATCTAAAAGCCGATGTGCTTTTTCAACGTCGTGATATTCAGGGTGAATTAGAAGACGTGAAGCTCCTCCAAGATAGACATCCTGTCCTTTTTGCTCTTCGATGACTTCACTTAAGAAAATGGCAATTTCAGAGAACAACATATTTTTGTCACGAAACATAGGTAAAAGTGCTTCAAGCTGATTCTTAGAGATCTGAGATAAAACAACACCAGAAAAACTATGGTTTAGTGCAAGTCCCAATGACTCAAAATCTTCTTCCGAAATCGCTGTGGAAAGACGAATCAGTTTATTGTGAACAATTCCGGCGCTCGTTACAAGAATAATAACAAATGAGTAGGAATCAACCGGCACAATATCAATACGGCGGATTAGGATTCTTTCCGAACGCGGAGAGGTTGCGACGGTCGTATGATTTGTGAAATCGGATATTAATCGGCCTGCCTCGGATATTAGACGGTCAAGTTCCTGAACTCTCAGAGTCAACGCCTTTTTTACATCCATGATTTCCTGCATAGATAAACGATATTCACTCATCAGCTCGTTTACATACAACCGGTATCCCATGGGGGATGGGATGCGTCCGCTTGACGTATAAGGCTTTTCGAGATATCCCATTTCCTCAAGTTCTGCCATTTCATTGCGAATGGTTGCGGACGAAAAATTAAGCTCCGGTCGGAGAGTGATCGACTTAGATCCGACAGGTTCTGCAGAAGCAATATAATCGTCGACGATTGCCTTTAATATTCTTTTTTTACGCTCGCTGAGTTCCATATATTAAACCATTCTTCCAACTGAAATGATGATAAAACTGACCTTTCTTTTAATTTAACATTCGCGCCTTTTCCTGTCAAGTTTGAGCGATTGAGAGATAAACAGTTAAACCTCTTGCGTGACAGGAAAATGGGTATTAAACTAACTACCGAAGGTATAAAAAAGGGCAGGGATCATTTAATGAAAAGTGATGCACAAACAGTATTTGACGTATTAAACAATTTATCGATCAATTTTGAACACTTGGCACACGAACCGGTTTTTTCGATGGATGACTGTAAAACGCTATCGTTAACACTTAAAGCGCCGTTTTGTAAAAATCTATTTTTGCAGAATCGTCAGGGGACAGAATTTTTTCTTCTTTTAATAAGGGAAGATAAACGGTTTCGTACGGCGGAGGTTTCAAAAAAAATTGACAGAGCCCGGTTAAGTTTCGGAAACGATGATAAGCTATATGAATTCTTAGGTTTATATCCCGGTGCAATCAGCCCCATGGGACTGATCCATGATAAAAACCATATAATAAACCTTTTAATTGACAAAGATTTATTACAGGAAGAGAGACTCTGTTTTCACGCTTGTGTCAATACACAAAGTATTGCAATGCATGTTTGCGATTTTATAAATATTTTTTTGTCCTATACAGGCCATACGCCGCAGGTGATCGAAATATCCGGTGAATAGAAAGATAAACATTTCACGAGTTTCTAAATTCCGCAAAATATGAAATTGTTTCCAAAATGTTACTCTTATACTATTGACATTTTGTGTAAGGAGTAGTATATTTTTGGTGTATTAATCAAACTAATACACTTAACATGAAGCGGGGAAGGGGGATTATTTTTGATTTATATTGACTATAAGGACCGGCGCCCGATCTATGAGCAGATTATTGACAGAATTGAGGATCTGGCATCGAGAAATGCATTGAAAGCCGATGAACAGCTTCCATCTGTCCGACAGCTTGCTATGGAGCTTTCAATTAACCCGAACACGATACAACGTGCTTATATGGAACTCGAAAAAAAGAACGTAATATACAGCGTGAAAGGGAAAGGAAATTTTGTTTCTCCAAACCTGGACAGAGTCAGAAAGGAGAAACAAAGTAATTTGTTACTCGAAATACGCGAACTTTTCAAAAAAGCTGCTGCAATTGGTATTTCTCAAGATCGGCTTAGAGAAGAACTGGATGAATGCTACCGCAAAGCAAAGG
>JANZZB010000017.1:10677-16966 GCA_026419635.1 Clostridiales bacterium
GATTCAAACAATAGAAGTCAGTAAAAATTTTGATACTATTCAAGCCATAGATAAAGTTTCTGCAACCATTAAGGACGGGTCGGTTTTTGGATTAATTGGCTCTAACGGAGCTGGTAAATCTACTTTCCTGCGGATCATTGCGGGCATTTTAAAACCGGATTCCGGTAAAGCGTTAATCGATGAGGAAAATGTTTTTGAGAACATTGAGAGGAAAAAACGTATTTTTTATATTTCCGATGAACAGTATTATTTCCCGAATTCCACTTCGAAGATGATGAGAGATTATTATAAAACGATTTATGATTCATTTGACGAGAAACGGTTTGATTCTCTTATGAAAAGTTTTGGGTTGGACGTAAACCGTAAAATCAACACTTTTTCAAAAGGAATGAAAAAGCAGGTCTCCGTCATTTGCGCGATATCTGCAAAAACGGATTACATTCTTTGTGATGAAACGTTTGACGGGCTTGATCCGGTTATGCGCCAGGCAGTAAAGAGCCTTTTTGCAGGTGATATGCAAGATAGGGGATTAACACCCATTGTTGCGTCGCATAATCTGCGTGAACTTGAAGATATCTGTGATCATATCGGACTTTTGCACCGAGGAGGAATACTTCTTTCGAAAGATTTGGATGATATGAAGTTTGGCGTTCACAAGATTCAGTGTATATTTGATAAGGAAATGTCTGCCGAGGATTTTTCTCCGCTTGAAGTGTTGTCTTTTGACCGGAGGGGGTCGCTGTACACGATCATAGTGAAAGGCGGCCGCGACATTGTTGCGGGGAAAATTGCTTCAATGAATCCTGTTTTTTCAGAACTTCTGCCCTTGTCACTTGAAGAAATATTTATAAGTGAAACGGAGGTGTGCGGTTATGATGTGCAAAAACTCTTATTTTGATTTTAAGCTCTTAAAAGATAAACTGAAAAAGAGTGCGTGGATTTTAACGCTCTATTCCGTCGCTTTGTTTTTTGCTATAACTGTTGCCAATACAATCCAGCTGCAAAATTTAAAAAATTATTTAACTACATCAAAACTGCCGTATAAGTTGATAAATGAACAATCAGTCAGAGATAGGATGTCGGGAATGTTCTCCGTTAGTAACAAAATGATATCCTTTCTGATTGTTGCATTTGCGATTGTCGCCGCATTGACGGTCTTTTATTACATAACATCCAAAAAACAGACCGATTTTTTCCACTCGTTGCCTTTACGGCGTGAAAAACTGTTTACGGTAGCATATCTTGCAGGAGTTCTTTATTTTGTCTTACCTTATCTTATAAATACAGTACTTTCCCTTGCAATTGCGGGAGGTATCGGGCTGTTTCAATATGTTGATGTATCAGCTGTAATATTCAGCGTTTTAATCAATCTGCTTTATTACCTGGTTATTTATTCAATTTGCGTATTTGCATGTGTCCTCTGCGGAAATATGATTGTAGCGATGCTTGGTAGCTTTGTATTTCTGGGGTATTTTTCGGCGCTGATTGAGTTTTGGCTTCTCCAAATGTCCCAAAGCTACAAAACGTTTTACGAAGGCTATTACCATAGCATTATGTATCTTCGCAATTCGTCTCCCGTAGCAGATTTGTTTTGTATTAAAACTGTTCAGGATGTTTCAGCTCTGAGAGCAACGGTTTATGTAATGCTGACAGTAATCCTCGTTATTTTGTCCGTCTTTCTTTACAAAAAGCGTCCTTCGGAAGCGGCGGGGCATGCTATGGCATTTCGCGTCTCAAAACCGTTTATTAAATATCCGCTTGTTTTTGTTATAGCACTATTTGGGGGACTGTTTTTCTACTCGGTCGGCAATCAATCGACAGAGTGGATGATATTCGGGTATTTGTCCGGAATCATCTTGTCCCATATGGTGATCGAAATTATTTATCATTTTGAATTTAAGGCGATTTTCAAAGAACTAAAAGGCCTCTTGGTTTTTAGTGTGCTGTTTGCGGCAATGGTAATGGTTATGTCCTTTGATGTAACAGGTTTTGATAAGAAGGTGCCATCGCTCGATTCCGTTAAATCGGTGTCTGTCAGCTTAAATGGAATGGATAGTTTATATTCCAATTTAGGTGTTTTTAATAAAGAAGATTATTTAAACAGGGAAAGAACGATTTTAAGCAGCTTTACCTTATCCGACCAAAACAATATAAAAGCTGCTGTTACATTAGCCAAACTGGGAACGGAAGGTCTAAAATACAAAGATTCGGGTGTTAGCCGTGAAACGGAAACGGTAGGGATGATTTTTACGTTGTCAAATGGACAAAAGATGATAAGAAGATACGACTTCATTGACAGCGCAACTGGCGAGCAATATATGATACAAATTTGCAATTCGGGTGAATATAAGGAAAAACTGTATCACTCGTTCGATGATAAAGCATTTAGCGCAAACCATCTTGAGATTAAGAGCAGCTATTTCCGTTCGACAAACTCTGTTATTGCCGTTTTGAACAACCCCGATCAAATAAAAGCGTTGGCAGTTTCAGCGGCGGAAGATTTAAAAAGCCTTGATTTAATAAAGATGAAATCCGCAGCTCCAAGTATGGTATTGGAATTTTCATGGAGGCTTAAAAGGACTGATATAGAATCGGCAGATGAAATAATAACAAGAACTATTTTTGTTCCGATCTACGATAATGCACCTCGCACCAAGGCGCTTTTTAAGGAATACGGTATTGAGATTCCTGAGAGGATAAAAGCGTCGCAAGTTGATAATATTACGGTGAACGTTTATGATGCACCGGCGTTTACAATCAGTTCAGCAAACGTAAACCAAAATGCCCAATATGCTGTATCTACTTCCGATAAAGGAGCGACGATTACACTCAGCGATAAAAATGATATTGCCAATATCCTGCCATATCTGATTCCTGAAGAATCAAGCCAGTATAATCCGTTCTTAAAAATCGATCATTCCTGCCGAGTTACGGTTTATTCCAGAACTTTCCGTAACGGGTACAGCGAAAATATGGTGTTTGAAAAAGATAAAATGCCGTCTTTTTTGAAAGATAAAATTGCAAAACTTATGCCAATTCAAAAAGAATCTTGATTTATTAGATTCAGGTGTTAAAGCCGGACTCGAATAGAGTCCGGCTTTTGTACAATATTTGCTGTTTTCAGGGATTTGGATTAAAAAGGATGGACTTTTTAATCCAAAAACGGTATACTAATTTATACCAAAATATACTTTGACGGGTGGTCACAAATTGAAAATTCCTTTAAATGATAATCGAAAATCCTCTACGATTTCAAACTGTATCGTTGTCTTTTTCGGTATTATTGTTTATTTTCTGCTGGACCGCTCAAGTGAAATACTTCAAAAAATTTCTTGGTTTTTTTCTTTGTTGACTCCTTTTTTTATAGGTTTTTTTCTTGCTTATTTTTTGAATCCGCTGGTTACATTTTTCGAAAACCGTGTTCTGAAATTTTTTGATATTGGCAGAGAGAGACCGAAAATCCGGCGAGGTATTTCTATTGCAATCTGTATTCTTTTTACGCTTCTGATTTTTGTTTTCCTGCTTTTTATGTTTATACCGAAACTGATTGCCAGTCTAGTTGTTATTTTTAACAATTTTCCCGATTATGCGAAACAATTGGTAAACTATATACAGAATCTATTAGCTAAGTATCACATCGATTCACGTTATTTTCAACAAATTGCGCTTACTTCCGATAAACTGATCAGCATGATCACAAACGCAATATCCGGTATTCTTCCGGCTATTTTAAGCTACTCAGCAAAGGTTGTAACCTTAGTTGCCGACTTGATCATCGGTATGGTTATCAGTATTTACTTTCTGCTTGGTAAGGAACATTTTCTGGCCCAATCCAAAAAACTGATTTATACACTGTTCCCGATAAAAAATGCGAACCGCGTTATTGAAGTAACACAGCTGATGCATGTGACTTTTTTACGGTTTATCATGGGAAAGTTCTTAGATTCCATGATTGTCGGATGCTTGTGTTTTATAGTTTTGATTTTGCTTAAATTCCCCGAGGCTCTTTTGATTGCCGTTATTATTGGCGCCGCCAATATTATTCCGTTCTTCGGGCCATATATGGGAGCAATCTTATCCAGCATACTGGTCCTGCTCACCGATCCGGATAGGATTATCTGGTTCTGGTTATTGATTTTTATATTACAACAATTGGATTCAAACTTTATTGATCCAAAGATCTCCGGAAAATCCACTGGTTTGCCGGCAGTTTGGGTTATCCTTGCGATTCTTCTTGGCGGCGGTTTTTTCGGATTGATCGGCGTGGTAGTTTCTGTTCCCGTTATCGCCGTCTTCTATATTCTGTTTCGGTCTTTTGCCGAAAAACAGTTAACAAATAAGGGAATGCCGGCAAGAACGAAAGATTATTACAGAAAAGGCAAAATTGAAGGCTCGCCGGTAGAAAAAGTAGATGAAATATCAGAGGATGATGATAATATTCCGTAGCGATTTACATGTTTTTAATTAGATAAGAAAAACTTGATAATATAGAAATATACAGCTTTGTTACAGGGCATAATGCGAATAAACTTTGAAAACGGAGTAATGCTAAAATTCTCGCTATCACAATAAATGGGGGTTTTAATATGAGACAAGTCTGCGATTGCTGTGATTACGTATTGGAAAAAGCATCTCGTTTTACAATTTTAGATTTTGCTATATTAAAAACAGCGCTCTTATCAATTGGCATCCTTTTCGGTGCTATCTTTTCTAAGTTTTTCAAAAGGTATCAAGCTTTTTTATGGCTAATTGCAGCGTGTTCATATATCTACCTTATTTACAGGCTGTTTATAAAAGGAATCTACTTTGAAAGAGATTAAAGTTTTATAAGCGACTCTTTTAACTGGCTCCAGTTTTTCAGTTTTTCTTCAAAAGAATAGCGGGCATTTGCCGGACTTGTTGAATAAAGCCGTGTTTTAGGGATATCCGTTTTATATTCTTTTGGGACAAGTTTAGAAAACATCTCTTCGGAAGCTCCGCCGTTAAAGAAAATATGAGAGATCCCGCCAAATTGTTTGAAAAATAATGAAAAATCGTTCATTACGGGATTTTTAATATCTTTATCAGCAGACCCAAAACCCTCATGTGAATAAACGACATCCCATAATGCGATATGGTTGCGGAGTAAAAATGCTTTTTTATGATCGTAATCTAATGAATACGGCTCTTCAAATAATGCAAAAATAATTTTCCAAAAACTATTTGATTTATGTGCATAGTATTCTTGTTTCCTGAGTGATTCGGTGCTTGGAAATGAACCCAGAACCAGCACTTTACACCTATCGTCAACGACTGGTAAAAATCCGTGCATAGATGATTCCTTTCAACAAAAGATAGTATATGCGAACAATTTTATCACAATTTATAAAGAAAACAACGCTTGCTTGTTTTAAGCAAAAGCAATATAATGATCCAAAGATTATAACTGGAGGAAATGAATATGGCAAAAGTAACGAAAGATTCACTGATTGGCGAAGTACTTGCAATGGATACCGGAACAGCGAGATTTTTTATGGAAATCGGGATGCATTGCCTCGGCTGCCCATCGGCTCAGGGCGAAAGCATTGAGGAAGCATGCGAAGTTCACGGAACCAATGCGGATGAGCTTGTTGCCAATATTAACAATTATCTTGAAAGCAAGTAATCTACAAAAATTAAGAAAGGGCCGGATTGGTTTCCGGCCCTTTCTTTCTGGGAGGAAACAGCGTGACTCAGAAAATTAGGCTTGGCGAACGTCTTTTACGTATTGCTGAAATGGTTACGTCTGGGGCAAGTATTATTGACGTCGGAACCGATCACGCCTATCTCCCGGCTTATTTATTGCAAAATGAATTGGTCAAGAGTGCGAAAGCTTCGGATATCAATCTTGGGCCGATTCAAAAAGCGGAAGCAACGATCCGTCGTTATGAACTTCTGGGGAAGCTTGAACTGAAACAATGTCCGGGGCTGCGTGATTTTTCCCCAAATGATGCGGATACGATTATTATTGCCGGTATGGGGGGCGAAATGATTGCATCCATACTGGACCAGGCACCGTGGGTTTGTGACGGGGAGCACCGGCTCCTTTTGCAGCCAATGTCATCAAACGAAGATTTGCGGTGCTACCTTTTTAACCATCATTATTACATTATGGACGAAAGACTTGCTCTTGATTCAGGTAGAATATATGCGATTTTGGACGTAAAAGGCGGTTACGGTTTAGAGGTAGAATATAAGCCTTTTGAAAAGTATGCAAGCCGTCATGTGTTGAAGGAAGAGCTTGCAGGGGTGTATTTGGAGAATGTAATAA
>JANZZB010000175.1 GCA_026419635.1 Clostridiales bacterium
AATCAAGGCATTATGCAAGTGTCCGAAGTAACACAGACCAATTCAGCTACATCTGAAGAAAGCGCTGCAGCGAGCGAGGAGCTTTCAAGCCAGGCGGCCGTTTTAAGGGAGATGGTAAGTAAATTTAAGCTCTTAAAAGGAAGTCTTTCAGCAAACAGCTCTTACGAAGAGATCAGTCCTGATGTGTTGAGGGTGCTAGAAAATATGACCGCTAAGAAAAGGGCGGCAGTTATGGATGAAGCTGTTGTTTCAAGTTCAAGAAAGATTTCATTAAGCGACAGAGAGTTTGGTAAATATTAATACATAATAGTACAAATAAAAATGGGTAGGTGGAGAAAGCATAAAACGCTCTCCACCTAATCCATTATTAAAGGCAGGGGAAATGAATGGTTACCATTACGGAAAAAGAATTCAAAAAGCTGTCCGAATTTATAAAAGCCAATTACGGAATCCATCTGAAAAATGAAAAAATGACATTGGTAAACGGACGGCTTTACAATGTATTGCAGCAGGCGGGGTTTACTAGTTTTACCGATTACTTTCAATACGTAATGGATGATAAAACAGGTGATGCGGTTATCACACTAGTGGATAAAATAACGACAAACCATACATTTTTCATGAGGGAAGCCGATCATTTTTATTATTTCAGGGACAAAGTGCTTCCTTACCTGTCGAAAACAGTAAAAGACAAAGATCTTCGTGTTTGGTGTGCGGCTTCTTCTACCGGGGAAGAACCCTATACGCTTGCTATCATTTTACAAGAGTATTTCGGAAAGGAAAAATTATGGTGGGATACTAAAGTGCTTGCCACGGATATATCCAGTAAAGTTCTTGATATTGCACAAAAAGGAATTTACGAAAATGAAAGAATATCAGCTTTGCCAGAAAAGTGGAAAATAAATTATTTTAAAAAAATTGATGAAGAAAAGTCCATGTTAGTCGATAAGATAAGAAACGAAGTGATTTACAGAAAGTTCAACCTTATGGAAGAAATCTTTCCGTTTAAGAAAAAGTTTCATGTGATTTTTTGTAGAAACGTTATGATTTACTTTGATAATGAGACCAAAATAAATCTAGTAAATAGATTATATGACCACATGGAAACAGGAGGATATCTTTTTATTGGGCATTCGGAATCACTGAACAGGGAAGCGACTAAATTTAAGTTTGTAATGCCGGCGATTTATAAAAAAGAATAACGAAGTCGTTGCATGTTTCCCTAATTTTCTTGGTGGGGTGGTTATATGAACTGGAAAAAAATCAGAGTGCTTGTGGTCGACGATAGTTTCATGTTTCGTGAAGTAATTGCAAGAGGGATCTCAGCCGATGTTGAAATCGAAGTTGTGGCAAAAGCGGTAGATCCTTTTGATGCGCGTGATAAAATTTTGGAATTTAAACCTGACGTCATGACCTGTGATGTTCAGATGCCTAAAATGAATGGAATTGAATTTGTCCGAAGACTATTGCCGCAATATTTACTGCCTGTCATTGTGGTTAGTACCATTAGTGATGCTGTTTTTGACGCAATGAACGCAGGTGCTGTTGATTTTGTGACAAAACCGGATGTGCAGTCCACAAAGAGCCTAGAAGAATTTATTACAGAAATGATTTCTAAAATTAAAATTGCAGCCCATGCAAAAGTAATCTGTCCAAAATATCCTCTACCGTCGGCAGCAATCGTACCGCATTTCGAATCTGACCGTATGATTGCCATTGGGTCATCGACCGGCGGTACAGAAGCGCTTTACAGCATTTTAAAACGATTACCTGCCAGCATACCGGGAATCGTTATTGTTCAACATATCCCGCCCGTATTTTCCCGTATGTTTGCTGAGAGACTTAATAACCAAACAGATTTGACGGTAAGTGAGGCACGGTCGGGAGAGTTTGTAGAAGCGGGTAAAGTGTTCATTGCGCCGGGCGACAAACATATGCAACTTAAGAAAACGGGTAGTAAATTTATGATCGAAGTATCCTCCGGAGAAAAGGTGAACGGGCATTGTCCTTCAGCGGATGTATTATTTGAATCGGTGGCTTCGGAAGTGGGAAATAAAGCTGTAGGAGTGATCCTTACAGGGATGGGGAGCGATGGTGCAAAAGGTCTGCTCGCAATGAGACGAAACGGTGCACACACGTTAGGGCAAGATGAGCAATCATCGGTTGTTTACGGAATGCCGAAAGTTGCTTTTAAAATAGGCGCGGTTGAAAAGCAGGCCCCGCTTTCAAACATCCCTGATTTATTAATGGCTTTATTAAAAAAATGAAAACGAGCAAACTTATGTATACATAACAAGAGAGCTTTTGGGCTCTCTTGTTATTTTTATAAGGTTATTGACATTGCAATTAAATAGGATATGACTCTCCCGCTCTTTTATGAGAGCATTTCAGAGTTTAAATGGGGGTATGCCGCCTTGCATTTTAGAATGGTTTCCTGTATTATTTTACATGGGTTTGTTTGCCAATTCTTATTTTATAATTGTTGGATATGCTGCTTTACTGCTTCTTAAAGCAATCCAGAAAGGATCCCTTTTGAAATGTTAAAATACTGTAGAAAACGTCTCTTTGCGGTATTTCTGTCACTATGCATAGTGCTAGAGATTTCTCCCGCAGCCTTTGCGGTTAGTGCCGGAAAACTCACGATCGAGGGGAAAGAGGTTAAGCTGCCCCTATCCGGCGGCGTGATATATGAGGAAACGAACACGGAGAATTCTAAATGGTGGCTTTCCTGTACGGATGGAGCGTATACACTGACTCTTAATAATGCAAAGTTTGAAAAAGGCATAACATCAACCTTGGACAACCTTATTATCAGTGTGCCTGAAGGCACAAAAAGCTCTATATTATCAAGTGGCAACTGTATAAACTCCAATGGCAATTTGTTCATTACCGGTGGCGGAACGCTGTCGGTCAGCAACAATACGACGGAAAATTATGCGACGGTTTATGCTGCTGATCATCTTATGATCAGGGACGGAGCAAAGGTTGATGTAACAGGCCGGTCCGACTCCGGCATATGGAGCAATGTGGTAACCATTGAAGACGGTTCTGTGTCGGTCCGCGTGAGCTACTCTGGTAACGCCGCCTGCGCCGGCATTTATGGAGGCAGTCTTTCTATTGTAAGCTCCAACGTAACTGTAAACTCTAGCGGCGGAGGAGTGGCACGCGCCATATACAGCGGTTCCGGGC
>JANZZB010000176.1 GCA_026419635.1 Clostridiales bacterium
TTATAGAGGGTCAGGAGTTCCGGATTAGAGTAGTATGATTTATTTAATGCACCGCCGGGAGCGAGAAACGCATCCAGCTCAAATCCGGTGGGCAGCTGCGTGCGGCCTATATAGATATCGAAATTGTTTTTATTGATTCGGGTTTGATATTCGTTATAATCAAGCTCACTGACTGTTGATTGAATGCCTAAATCATCAAAAGTGTGCGAGAGCGAATTTGCAATGCTTACCATATATGAATTTTCATTATTGCAAATAATTTCAATTGTGAAAGTCTTCTTTTTGAATCCGCTCTGATATGTAAGTATACCATCCAAGCCTTTGTTTAATCCGCTGCTTTGAAGCTTTTGAATTGCTCCTTGAACATCCGGAATTAAATTTCCTGAAACCGTAGCATTTAGCCCTGCTGTGTTATAGGGAATATTACATGGATCAATCAGGCTGGATAGTTCCTGCTTTGCCAGTGATTGCCGGTCGATTGCCATTGCCAGAGCTGCCCGGACATTCGGATCGGAAAGCGGCGCTTTTTGAGTGTTTACCCCTAAAAAAACCATTTGTGAGGTTGCGTAGCTATGGGCTTCTGCATCGCCCCGATATGACGCCGCCGCTTCACCCAGCTTTGACTCGGCAACCGCATCGATTTCTGAAGTTTCAAAACCATAAGAAATCATGTCTTGTTTTTTAATCGGTATAAGCAGGATCTCGTCAAACGGAAGTTTTACGTTGCCATGCCAGTTTGAAAATGCTTTTAATTTTGCACTTCCGTCCTGGTTTTGTAAAACAAGATAACGGCCTGTTCCATCAGGAGTCATTTTGTCTTCTTCTCCCATTCGGATAATAGGTACGCATAGTTTTGCGTCGAGCGCCCCGTCTTCTTTTTTTAATGTTATTTGAACTGTATCTAAGCCAACGGTTTTTACCGATAGTATATTTTTTAGCCGGACTGCATAAAGCGGACTTTTACGCGCCAGATCCAATGAATATTTTACATCTTCGGATGTCAATGACCCTCCGCTTTGAAAAGACACGCCCTGTTTAATTTTGATATTCCATACGTTGCCGGCCACAACAAACGACTGGCATAACTGAGGTTTTACAGTAAAATCCGGGCCTTGCTGAAAAAGCCCTTCATAAATCAATCTGCTGACAATTAAATTTAAACGATTGTCTATTTTATACGGGTTTAACGGAGTCCCTGATTGATAAGGCAGCCCAAACTCATTGTTATTATACTGTATATTCTGGCTGTTTTGCTGCGCATCCGTCTCCTGTGTGTTGACAGCATCGACAATCTGTCCTTCCTGAACTTGACTTAAGTTGCAGGAGGATAAAAAAAGCTGTAACACAAAAACCGGTATTAAAAAAGCGAATCGTCTTTTGATCATATTCAAAACTCCTGTAAAAACACTTATTGCATGGAAATAAACGCCGCCGATACACCTCTTTGCCCTCCTGTTTTTCGGTGGGACCAGAAAAATTCCGGTTCGCATCCGGTGCAATGTCCGGAATCGACGATGTGTTCGCCAAGAATACCCGCATCCTGCAGAATCATCCTGTTAATGCCCACTAAATCGATACGCCATTTCTGTCCGACTTTTTTGATAAACGGATTGATTTTCTGAGTAAGCGCATAGTAAAGCGCTTCAGGAACATCGGAATCCGTTTCAAAACAACAAGGTCCGATTGAAGGAGCAAACGAAACCAATATGTCACGGGGGTTGGTATTAAAATTTGCATGCATTGCTAAAACTGTCTTTTTGTATATAGAAAGAGCCGTGCCACGCCAACCGGAATGTGCAACACCGATTGCTTTTTGTTTTGCATCGTAAAATAGCGCAACAGAGCAATCTGCGTAAAACCCGGCCAGTGTGATGCCTTTTTCCTGTGTGATCAGAGAGTCGCATCCGGGACGCTCGGGATCCGGTGGAAACACCCCTGCATCTTCTTTGCAAACAACATAAACGGCATCTCCGTGAACCTGTTTCGATGGAACAACACTAGAAAGAGGCACCTTAAGCGCAAGGCAGATCTTTTCGTAATTTTTTATGACGTTCTCCCTATTATCCCCTAATGAAAATCCAAGGTTCAAAGAAGAAAGGTGTCCTTTACTGACACCGCCCAGGCGGGATGTAAACAAATGTTTTAATTCTTTTTGCTCGGAAAGCTGCGGCGAAGTGAAGTAAATGAGATCACCCATTGTATTTTTCTGCATCATTTCATTAAGATCCTTTCAACTGAAAGACAACTTCCGCTTAATTTATCTATTTCAAACACAGCCCCGCAAATCATCGCATCTCCTGACGCCGTTTCAAAACGGGATGGTATATCCCCCCGGAAAAAGGCGATCGATTGCTCCGGCTTTACGCCCAATACAGATTGCACAGGCCCTGTCATTCCAATATCCGAAATATATCCGGTCCCCTTCGGATTAACCCTCTCGTCCGCCGTCTGGACATGAGTATGTGTGCCGAAAACGGCGGATACCCGACCGTCCAGATAAAAGCCCATCGCCAGCTTTTCGCTTGTTGCCTGTGCATGAAAATCGACAATTGTAATCTGGTTTTTTTCATCTTTGATTAATTTATCAACCGCATGAAACGGATTATCCGGACCGAAATCCATCATACACCTGCCGATCAAATTAATAACTTTAATTTTAACCGCCCCAGCGTCATATATGCCCATTCCTCTGCCGGGCGTCTGCGGGGCAAGGTTATATGGCCGAAGTATATACGGGCAATCGTCAAAATAGGTTGCCGACTCGCGGACATGAAATGCATGGTTGCCGAGCGTGATTACATCAACGCCCGTCGAAAATATTTCTTCAGCCTGCCCTTTTGTAATTCCAAGCCCATTGGCATTCTCTCCGTTTGCAACAACAAAGGATATATTTTTCAATTTCTTCAGCGCCCGTAGATGTTTCTTCAGTACTTCAATCCCCGGACGCCCAACAATATCGCCGATCGCGAGTATATTCAAAAAATCCACCTCTTGCATTTATTCAGATCGTATATATTTATATATTCAATATTTGAACGTACATATGGTCTAATAAAGGAAATATATTGCTATATTAATGCTTGTTGAACAATTGGAAAATGACGCCTCGGAGCGACTTAAAGGCCATTTTTCAGTTGTTCAGATGCAAGGTTTTCGCGTCTTGTTTCGTAAAAACCTTG
>JANZZB010000177.1 GCA_026419635.1 Clostridiales bacterium
CTATTTGGCTTTGGGGAGAAGGCAGAAAACCAATGCTGCCGTCATTTTATGAAAAATACGGAATTCACGGTGCAGTTATCTCTGCAGTCGATCTGATCAAAGGAATTGGTCTCTGTGCCGGACTAAAAGTTATTAATGTGGAAGGTGCCACCGGAAATATTCATACCAATTTTGAAGGAAAGGCCGACGCGGCAATTGACGCTCTTTTAGGCGGGCTCGATTTCACTTATGTACATATTGAGGCCCCCGATGAATGCGGACACCGTTATGAAATCGGAAACAAAGTCCGTTCCATTGAGTTGATTGACAGTAAGATTGTCGGGCCGATCAAACAAGCCCTTGACAACGCACGTGAAGATTATTGTATGCTGGTTCTTCCGGACCATCCGACGCCCCTTTCGCTTCGTACACACACCTCCGATCCGGTACCTTTCGTTTTATTTCAAAGTGCAAATCAGATTACATCCGGAATTACACGTTATGATGAAAATTCTGTGAAAAATTCTGATTTTTATGTCGATAAGGGTTGCGATCTTCTGGACCTTCTAATATACGGAATAAAAGATTAAACTGAAAACTCCTTTTCCCTTAAAAAGGAAAAGGAGTTTTTTTTAAGACTATGAGTGGTAGGATCTTCCCTTGTTGCACGCAGGGGAAATAACGTTTATAATAAGTTTGGTGATGATTTATGGGTCAAGGAAATCACTCCATTATGGATACGGTGGATTTAGACGAAAAAAACGGTACGCTTTTAATTATTGACCAAACAAAGCTTCCGGCAAAACTTGAGGTCGTTGCGTTAAAAACGCAGCAAGAAATTTACGAGGCCATTCGGAATTTGCAGGTGCGGGGTGCGCCGGCAATCGGCGTTGCCGCGGCGTTTGGGCTTTACCTTGCTGCAAAAGAAATCATAGAAAACGAATTTAGTGCGTTTTTTGATAGGTTTAAGAAAGCTTCGGATTTTTTACGGTCGTCCCGTCCCACAGCCGTTAACCTTTCGTGGGCGCTTAACCGCATTGAACAAACTGCGCTATCGGCAAGTGACAGACCGGTGTCGGAAATAAAAGGGCTTATTAAAGAAGAAGCTCTAAAAATGAAATACGAGGATACCGCTGTATGCCGTGCAATCGGTGAACATGCTCTTCCTCTGATCAATCCGCATGATGGTATTTTGACACATTGCAACGCCGGCTGGCTCGCGACAACCAAATACGGAACGGCGTTGTCTCCGATATATCTTGCGCATGAACGGGGATATCCGATAAAAGTATTTGCCGATGAAACCCGCCCGCTTTTGCAAGGAGCGCGTTTAACGGCATTTGAACTCGAATCGGCAGGGATCGATGTTACTCTTATCTGCGATAATATGGCATCCGTTGTAATGAAAAACGGTTGGGTTCAATCGGTTTTTGTGGGTTGTGACCGGGTGGCGGCAAACGGTGACACCGCCAATAAAATCGGCACATCCTCTGTTGCGATACTTGCAAGGCATTACTCAATCCCATTTTATGTTTGTGCTCCGACATCTACAATAGATCTTGATTGCAAAACGGGAAATGATATTACAATTGAAGAGCGGTCCGCCGATGAAGTCACGCAGCTATGGTACAAAGAGTGCATGGCACCAAAGAATATTAAGGTGTTTAATCCCGCTTTTGACGTAACGGATTCTTCCCTTATAACGGCATTTATCACCGAACGGGGCGTGATAAGGCCGCCTTTTTCTGAAAATATTTCTTCCTTATTTCAATAAATCTGTATTTATATATAATGTAACAAATTTAGAGGTGCTTTATGTCGCGTGTGTTTCGCTGTTTTACAGAAAAAAAATCCGGTTTCGATATTGAGGCTAAAGGATTATGTTCCGATCTTATCCAAACCCTTTCCTTAAAAGGGCTTCATTCCGTGCGCCTTTTAAACCGTTATGACTGTGAAGGCATTGAGGAAAGCCAATACAAGCTTGCTAAAACAACGGTCTTTTCGGAGCCGATGTGTGATGATTGCTACGACGAGGAGTTGCCGAAATACAACTCTCCCTTTCGCATTTTAGCGATTGAACCGTTGCCCGGTCAGTTTGATCAGCGTTCTGATTCCTGCGCTCAGTGTATTCAGCTTCTGTGCGGCGGAGACCGTCCAATGGTTCATGCGGCAAAAATATATTTGTTTTTTGGAGCCATATCGGACTCGGACTTTGAAAAGATAAAACAATATTTGATTAATCCTGTAGAAGCACATGAAGCTACTTTAGATAAACCAAATACACTCCGTCAGGAATATCCTCTTCCGGACAAAGTAGAAACACTCATCGGATTTATTGATTTATCCGAGGACAAGCTGAGTGATGTTTTGGAAACATACGGCCTTGCTATGGATTTACCCGATCTGTTATTTCTGCAGTCCTACTTCAAGGAGGAAGAAAAACGCGACCCGTCTATTACAGAAGTGCGTATGATCGACACCTATTGGTCCGATCATTGCCGTCATACAACCTTTTCTACGGAATTTAAAAACGTGGAAATCAACGATGAAAATGTACTGAGCGTTTACCAGAATTATTTATCGGCGAGAAAAGAAATCTATGGAGATCGTGCCGCGGCTCGTCCCGTTACCTTAATGGATATTGCAACTTGTGCACCTAAACTGTTAAAAAAACGGGGTTTATTAAAAGATCTCGACGAATCGGAAGAAATTAACGCTTGCTCTATCAAAGTTCAGGCTAATTTTTCAGATCACAGTGAAGATTGGCTGTTAATGTTTAAGAATGAGACACATAACCATCCTACCGAAATTGAACCGTTCGGCGGCGCTGCGACTTGTTTGGGTGGAGCGATTCGTGACCCATTGTCCGGACGTGTTTATGTTCATCAGGCAATGCGGGTTACCGGTGCCGGTGATCCGAGAAAATCGCAAAATGAAACGCTTCCTGGCAAGCTATCCCAGCGCAAGATCTGCACAACGGCAGCCGCCGGTTATTCTTCCTACGGAAATCAGATCGGACTGGCAACGGGCTTAGTACATGAGTTTTATCATCCGGGCTATGTTGCCAAGCGTATGGAAATAGGCGCCGTTGTCGGCGCTGCTCCGTCCAAAAATGTTGTCAGAGAACGTCCTGAGCCGGGTGACGCAGTTGTTCTTTTAGGCGGGCGTACAGGCCGCGACGGCTGCGGA